>CAXTOC010000301.1:0-3224 GCA_964245725.1 uncultured Acetobacteraceae bacterium
GCACTGATTAGAGCCTCGCGCGCCTCACCGCCAGCGCGCCGCGGCGGCCTCGTCGTCGTCGCGCGCCTCCACCCAGCGACGCGACCCGTCGGCGCGCTGCTCCTGCTTCCAGAACGGCGCGCGGGTCTTGAGCCAGTCGATCAGGAACGCGGTGGCCTGCAGGGCGGCGGCGCGATGCGCCGCCGCCGCCAGCACCAGCACGATCGCCACGCCGACCGCCAGCGCGCCGACGCGATGGATCACGGTGCAGCCGGAAAGCGCGAAGCGCCGGCTCGCCTGCTCCGCCATGTGCCCGACCGCTCGCTCGGTCATGCCGGGATAATGCTCCAGCACCAGCGCGGACAGCCCGTCATCGGCCCGCACCACGCCGACGAAGCAGCCGATGCCGCCGACACCCGGCAGGCCGAGGGCGGCCATCTCGGCCGCGACGTCGAACGGCTCGGCCTGGATCCGCACGCGCAGCATCAGCCGCCGGTGACGGGGGGGAAGAACGCGACCTCGTCGCCCGGCGAGAGCGCCGCCTCGTCGCCCGCGAAGTCCTGGTTGACCGCGGCCCGGACGCGGCCGCCCTCGGCGAACAGCTCGGCGAACAGCAGATCGCGGGCGCGCATCCAGCGACGCAGGTCGCCGACATCCGCGACCCCGGCCGGGAGTGCGAGCCGCTCCTCGCTGCGGCCGAGGCGGTCCCTCAGCCAGGCGAAGTAGAGCACGCGCAGCGGCGCCGCACTCACCGGGGCGGCGTCTTGATCGTCTTCACCGTCCCGTCCGGCTCGACCACGGTGCTGGTGCCGTCGCCGTTGGGGATCGTGATCGATCCGCCCTGCCCGGCTTCCGGCTTGGTGCGCCGGCGCGACGCGTCGTCGGGTGCCGGGGTGTCCAGGCCGCCGCCGGAGAAGCTGTCGGCGCCGGTCACGCCGTGCGCGATCGAGTCGTGCTCGCCCATGCTCATGCTGCCGCCGTCATGCATCGCGTCGCTGCCCTTGAGGTCGCCGGACAGCGCGCTGCCCTGGAAGTGCGAGACGTCGCTCAGGGTCGGCAGCGGCTGCGGCGGCCCGGGCCAGATGTTGCCGGACTCCGGCAGGATCGGCGCCTCCTCCGGCTGCTCGCCGCGGGCACGGTCGGTGTTCTCGCTGAGGCCGAAGGGCAGGTTGGGATTCATTCCGGGTAGCGTGATCGTATCGCTGAAGAACTTACCAAGACCGGAACAGCCGCCCAGCAGCAGAAGCATGGTCATCGTCATCGTGCCGAGCAGACAAGAGCGCCGCATATCGATCCCCTCGCGGCGTGGGCACCGCTCCCGGCGCAGAATGTGCCTGCGCCCGGACCAATGCTCAAGGGAGGCGTTCGTACAACCCGAAGCGGGTGGCGATCCAGTCACAGACCTGCTGCGGCGCATCGAGCGGCAGGCGCACCCGGTCGCAGCCTGCGAGCGGCCGGTCGCTGGCGACGGCCTCGATCGCGGGATCCTCCGGCCAGAGCGGCCGCTTGTCCGGCCGCCCGGCGAGTGCCGCGCGCTGCACCTCCAGCCTCGGGCACGGGTAGCGGGCGAAGCCCTCGACCAGCACTAAGTCGACCGGCTGCAGCCGGGCCAGCAGCGACTCCAGGCTCGCCGGACCGGCCCCGCGCCGCTCGTGCAGCAGCGCCCAGCGCGCCTTGCCGGCCAGCAGCACCTCGTGCGCGCCGGCCTCGCGATGCAGCCAGCTATCCTTGCCCGGCCGGTCAAGGTCCGCCGCGTGGTGGGTGTGCTTGACCGTGGAGACGCGCAGCCCGCGGGCGCGCAGCAGGGCGATCAGGGCGACGATCAGGGTGGTCTTGCCGCTGCCGGAGCGCCCGACGATGCCGAGTACCGGGCTGGGCACCGGGCTGGGCACCGCCCCGCGGGCGCCGTGCCCGGGCTGGCTCAGGGCACCGCCTTGGAGGCGCCGGGCGAGCCGACGTGACGGAAGCCGGTCGCCAGGTAGTCCCAGCCGGTGACCAGGGTGAGCAGTGCCGCCGCCCACAGCATGGCGCTGCCGATCAGGCCGATCGGCAGGAAGCCGAGACGCAGCAGCGCCGCGGTGCTGTTGCCGGCCAGCAGCACCCCGATCGCGCCCATCTGGCATCCGGTCTTCCACTTCGCGAGCCGCGTCACCGGCAGGCTGACGCGCAGGCCGGCGAGGTGCTCGCGCAGGCCGCTGACCAGGATCTCGCGCAGCAGGATCACGATCGCCGGCACCAGGGCCCAGAACGGCAGCCGCTGCAGGCCGGCCAGAACCATCAGCGAAGCGCCGACCAGCAGCTTGTCGGCGATCGGATCGAGCATGCGGCCGATCTCGGAGAACTGCTTGCGCGAGCGCGCGATGTGCCCGTCCAGGTAGTCGGTGACGCCGGCGGCGATGAACACCAGGCAGGCGGACAGGTCGGTCCACGGGCCGTGCGCCACCACCAGCGCCACCAGCACCGGGATGGCGGCGATGCGCGAGAGGGTCAGCAGGTTGGGCAGGTCGGTCAGCATCGGCCCTGACTGTATCGCACTGGCCCTGCCGCCTGAACATCGCGTTGATCACGCTTGCCGTGAGACGGAAGCGGTCAGGCTCGATGGAAGTGCCCGTACACCGCGCGCGCGGTCTCGCGGCTGATCCCTGGTGCCGATTCCAGGTCGGCGAGACCTGCCTGCTTGACGCCGCGTGCGGAGCCGAAATGGTTCAGCAGGGCGCGCTTGCGCGCGCTGCCGATGCCGGGGATCTCGTCGAGCTCCGAGCGAGAGATCGCGCGGGACCGGCCGGCGCGGTGGGTGGTGATGGCGAAGCGGTGCGCCTCGTCGCGCAGCCGCTGCAGGTAGTACAGCACCGGGTCGCGGGGCGGCAGCTGGAACGGCGGCGCGTCGCCGGTGTGGAACCACTCCCGGCCGGCGTCGCGGTCGGGTCCCTTGGCGATCGCCACCAGCCTGACGTCGTTGACGCCGAGATCGTCCAGCACCGCGCGCACGGCGGAGAACTGGCCGGCACCACCATCGATCAGCAGCAGGTCCGGCCAGTCCGGCCCGGTTCCCGCATCCGCCGGCTCCTTCGCGCGCTCCTTAAGCGCGCGGCCGAAGCGCCGCTCCAGCACCTCGCGCATCATCGCGAAATCGTCGCCGGGCGCGATCGGCCCGCGTATGGCGTATTTGCGGTAGGCGTTCTTGGCGAAGCCCTCGGGACCGGCCACCACCATCACCCCGTAGGCGTTGCTGCCCATGATGTGGC
>CAXTOC010000302.1:0-3196 GCA_964245725.1 uncultured Acetobacteraceae bacterium
CTGCTGGTCTGCGTCGCCGCCGTGGCACGGCTCCGGCCCCGGCTCGCGGCGGCACCGGCGGCGGCGGTGGCGGCGCTGGTGCTGCTGACGCTCGCGGCACCCGAGCGGATCGGCACCGGCTCGGTGCTGGACACCCGCCTCGCGATCCTGCCGCTGCTGCTGCTCGCGGCGGCGATCCGCTCGGATCCAGGACGACCTCCCGTCACGGCGGTGGCCGCGGCGGTGCTGGCGCGCACGCTGGTGCTGGCGGTGCAGTGGCAGGCGGCAGGAACGGTCTTCCGCGACTATCGGCAACAGACCGACGCGTTGCCGAGTGGCGGCGTGATGATGATGGCCTACGGCACGCCGCTGCCGTCGCTGCGCTGGCAGCAGATCTGGTCGCCGTCGATCACCTCGATCGACACCCAGGTGGTCTTCCGCGACCTGTTCGTGCCCTCGCTGTTCGCCAACCCGGCGCAGCAGCCGATCGCGCTGCGGCCGGCGTACGCGTCGCTCACCCAGCCGTGGAACCTCACCGACGCGGCGCACCTGCACGCATCGGCTTCCGCCCTGGCCGCGGTCTGCGCCGGCGGCGGCTTCGACGGCGTCTACCTGACGGTGCTGTACCCGGGCCATTACCTGCCCGGCCACGCCGGTGCCGCCCTGCTGCGCGCACGACCGGATTTCCTGATCCTGGACGCCTGCCGCCTGCCGCGTTGAGAGCGGCGGTCGGCGCCCTCAGGCGCCTCGCTTGAACAGCGCCGCCTGCTGCCCGAGCAGGTCCATGTAGAGCGAGCCGAACTCGCGCGAAGGCTCGAGATCCTTGCTCTGGTTGCCGCTGGGCTGCTCGCTGACCCACCACTCGTTGAACGTGCCGGCGATGACGAAGCGCGGCCCGACGCTGCGCGCATAGTGCCACCCCTCGGTGAAGGTGCGGCCGCCGTCGCGCCCCGGGCTGCCGGCACCCCGCCAGGCGGCGACGACGGTCATGCACTCGGGATGGCCGTCGAGGATCGAGTAGGTCGGCCTGTGCCGATCCTCCCACGACCAGTAGCCGTAGCGGCTGACGGCGGGCGGACCGAGCAGGCCGGGCTGCTGGGTGATGAAGCCGGTCACGAAGCGCACCGTGAAGCGGTCGTCCTGCCATGGCGGCAAGCCGGCCGGCCACGGCGACGGCGTGTTGACGTAGACCAGCAGCAGCGGCTTGCCGAGATAGCTCTGCAGCAGGCCCCGACGCGCGGGATCGGCCGCGAACAGGTCGTGCACCTCGTCGGCCTTCGCGGTCAGCTTGCCGTTGCCGACCGCGTCCGGATCCTTCGGATTGCCGATCATCAAGGCGATCCGCGGTGCCGCGCGGCCGCTCCACACCTCGAACATCCTGAGCGTCGAGCGCTCGATGAAGCGCTCGATCGAAGGGTCCTGCCGCCGTCGAAGATCCACCGCGAGATCGTTGGACCAGTCGACGATGACGAAATCGACGCCGGCGCCCGACAGCATGTCCGCGTGGCGCGACAGCACGCGCGGATCGTCGGAGCGGTAGAAGCCGAGGGCGGGGGCTCCCCAGCTCCTGTGCGCGCCGTCCTGCCAGCGCGCGTCCCGGTGCCAGAGCGCGTAGTTGATGCCGACCTGCCGCTGCCGCGGCGGGCAGGGCGTCACGCTCGCGGCTGCAGCCGGTGCCGCTGCCTCGGCGGTCGCGCACAGGGCGAGCCAGGCGCAACCGCCGGACAGCAGGGATCGCCTGCCGCGATGGCCGAGATCATGCATCGCTCATCGCGGCGGCGGTCGCGGCGAGCGCCACCTCGTGCCGCGGCTGGCCGCCGGACAGCATCTGCTGCCGCACCCCGAGGCGGTCGCGGATCGTCAGCAGGCCCCCGTCCCTGAGCGCCCGCGGCACGTCGAAGTCGAAGCCGACCTGCTCCGACGGATGTCCGGCGATGCGGACATCGGGCCGACGCTGGTCGCAGAGGCCCTCCCAGGCCAGGCTGTCGTCGACGAGGAAACGCAGGAACAGGGGCACGCACGGATCCGCCCGATCCATCGCCCATCCCCTGATCCGGCTCGTGGTCGCCTCATCCACCACCAGGCGAGGCGGTGCGCCCGCCGCCGGCACGGCGACACGCTCCCAGTCGGCGAGCATCTCCTGGTAGCTGTCCTGCGCCTGTTCGTACAGCCGCCGCCAATGCGGATCCGTGACCAGGTCGGGCTTGTTCAGCAGCTTGCGTATCAGCATCGGCTTGGGACCGTGCCAGTGGACGATCACCGCCCCGGGGTCGCTGCCCCAGTACGGCTTCCAATTGAAGCGGACATCGAGCGGGTCCCAGCGGCCCGCGTAGAAGCGCCGGTAGTTCTCCTGATCGCACCCGGGCCAGCCCTGGTCGAGATTGGAGATGACGAACTCGCGGAAGCGGGGCAGGTCGGCGCGCAGGGCCGGGACGTTCATCAGCATCACGCCGGTATTCAGGTCGCCCAGGTAGTCGGTCCGCGAGGTCTGCGGGGCCCCGGCGAAGTAGCGCGGCCTGACCTCGAACCGCGGGTCGGCTCGGAACATCACGTCACAGTCGGTATAGAGCACGAACTCGTCCTCGTGCTCGATCTGCGGCACCTCGGCGCGCAGGAACGCTCCGGACGCGATCGCCAGGTAGCCCTCGCCACGCCGGGCGAGTGCGTCGTAGAAGCCGACGCGGCGATGGATGACGGTCACGCCGAGCGCGCGCAGCTCGGCGATGAACGGGTTCTCCTCGCCGTCGTACAGCATGTGCGGACGCAGCGAGGTGTTGAGCCGCGCCGACCGCACGGCGACCCGTATCAGGTCTCGCCATCCGTGCTCGGGTCGATCTATGGACGCTTCGCTGAGCGAGAAGTACCACTTCACGATTGATCTCCATCGTCGTCCGGCGGGGTCGCCTTCAGGCGGGCTGCGCCTGCGCGGTCGCGAACCCGGAGGTCGCGATGCACGGGCTGCCGGTGAGTTCACGTCGCTCCGGCATGACGAACAGCCGGAACACCGCGTTGCGGTTCTGCTGCAGCAGCGGGCGCGGCACTTCGAGGATGAAGCCGCAGCGCGCCTCGCCCTGCATGGAGCGGGCGACGTCCTCGCGGACTGCGTCGCCGACCACCTCCGCCACCACCCGGCCGTCGTGCACGAGCGCGACCGTACAGGAGCCGAGCAGGCAGGATCCTTCGGTGCTCGGGCCGCGCCGCGGGCAGCGACCGGGGG
>CAXTOC010000303.1:0-3162 GCA_964245725.1 uncultured Acetobacteraceae bacterium
AGATAGGTGTGGTTGGCCGCGAATCCCTCGGGCGGCAGGTCGATCGCGGTGACGACCTCGCCCGCCGCCAGCGTGTTGTCGCGCCAGGGCTCGTCGCCGGGCAGGCGATGATAGTCGGCGAACGCGATCGTCCGCTCGCCGGCCGGCCGGGCCGGGTTCCTGCCGAGCGAGTGCCTGAGAGTCGCCCGCTTCAGGCCGCGGTTCTTGCCTCGAGCCGCGCCGCCTGCCGCAGCGCCTCGTCGAGCGCCTTCTGCCGCTGCTCGGCGCCAGTGGCGACGCCCTCGGCGCGTATCGCCTCGATGTCGGGCAGGCCGATGAAGCCGAAGGCGCCGCGCAGGTAGGACTCCTGGTGCTCGAACGCCGAGTGCGGCGAGCCCGGAGCGTAGAAGCCGCCACGCGACAGCGCCAGCACCACCCGCTTGCCGCCGGCCAGGCCCTCGGCGCCGGCCGCGGTGTAGCGGAAGGTCTTGCCGGCGACCAGCACGCGGTCGACCCAGGCCTTGAGCTGGCTCGGGATGGTGAAGTTGTACATCGGCACCCCGATCACGACGATGTCGGCACCCAGGAACTCCTCCAGCACCGCGCCGCCGAGCGAGAGATCCTCCTGCATCGCCTGGTCGTGCTGCACGTCCGCGCTCTGTCCGGCCAGGTAGGCGCCGGAGAGGTGGGAGATCGGGGTCGCGGCGAGGTCGCGGTAGTGCACCTTAAGCTCCTCGTGGATCTCGCGCAGCCGCGCCACGACGGCGGCCGAGATCGCGCGGCTGACCGAGTTGTCGCCGAGGATGCTGGAGTCGATGTGCAGCAGCTTCATGGAACAGCCTTCAGGTTCCGGTTTGTGACCAGGTATGTATGAATGACCGGAACGCGGCGTCACAAGGAGGCACAGGGTTGGAACCAGGGCACACGGCTGTGACCGGACCGGTACTGCATCATGCCAGCGACGAGTGCCGCGCGGTGAACGCGATCCTGGTGCGTGTCGGCGACAAGTGGAGCGTGCTGGTGGTGGCGCTGCTCGGAGGCGGCCCGCGACGCTTCAACGAGATCAAGCGCATGATCGGCGGCATCTCGCAGCGCATGCTGACCCTGACCCTGCGCGGACTGGAGCGCGACGGCCTGGTCACCAGGACGGTCACCCCGAGCAACCCGCCGCGGGTCGACTACGCGCTGACCGAGATCGGCCTGTCGCTGTGGCAGCCGGTCGAGGCGCTCGGCAACTGGGCGCGTGCCCACCGCGCCGGGATCGAGACGGCCCGGCGCGCCTTCGACGATCGGGCGGCGACGCGAGAGCCGCGTCTGCCTTGAACGGCCGGTCCGGTCGGGCCGGCCGCCTCACGTGCCCAGCAGGTGCAGCACCAGCTCGCGCCGGTGCGGCCGGCGGCGATGCTCGAACAGGTAGATCCCCTGCCAGGTGCCAAGCAGCGGCCGCCCCTCCGATACCGGGATGCTCAGCTGGGTGTCGGTCAGCATGGCGCGCAGGTGCGCGGGCATGTCGTCGGGCCCCTCGTCGTCGTGCGCGTAGGCCGGCGGCCGGCCCGCGGCGTCCTCCGGGACCAGGCGCTCGAAGAAGCGGCGGATGTCCTCGCGCACCGTCGGATCGGCGTTCTCCTGCACCGTCAGCGAGGCCGAGGTGTGGCGGCACCACAGGGTGAGCAGCCCGGTCCCGATGCCCTGCTGCGACACCCAGCCGACCACCGCGCCGGTGATCTCGGTGAGGCCCTTGCCGTGCGTCTCGACGTGCAGCCGGTGCTGCGCCTGGCGCATCGCGGCACTCATCGCAGGAAGCCCACGATCCGCTCCGCCTCGGCGACGATCGGCTCGGCCAGAGCGCGCGCCCGCGCGGCACCCTCGCGCAGCACCCCGTCGAGATGCTCGGGATCGGCCAGCAGGCGGGCGGTCTCGCGCGCGATCGGCGCGATCGCGCCGGTCACGATCTCGCTCAGCGCCTCCTTGAAGACGCCGAAGCCGCTGCCGCCGTGACACGCCAGCACCTGCTCCGGCGTCAGGCCGGACAGGGCGGCGTAGATCTGCACCAGGTTGCGCGCCTCCGGGCGTCCCTCGAGCCCCTCGGGCTCGCCCGGCAGCGGCGGCGAATCGGTCCTGGCGCGGCGGATCTTCTGCGCGATGGCGTCGGCATCGTCGGTGAGCGAGATCCGGCTCTGCGCCGAAGGATCGGACTTGGACATCTTCCTGCCGCCGTCGCGCAGGCTCATCACCCGCGCCGCCTCCGGTGCGATCAGCGCCTCGATCGTGGGGAAGAACTCGACGCCGTAGTCGTGGTTGAATTTCTGCGCGATGTCGTTGGCGAGCTCCAGGTGCTGGCGCTGGTCGTCCCCCACCGGCACCCGGGTCGCGCGATAGGCGAGGATGTCGGCGGCCATCAGGTTCGGGTAGACGTAGAGCCCCGCTGACGAGGCCTCGCGATCCTGGCCGGCCTTGTCCTTGAACTGGGTCATGCGGTTGAGCCAGCCGAGACGGGCGACGCAGTTGAAGATCCAGGCCAGGCGCGCGTGCGCGCTCACCGCCGACTGGTTGAACAGGATGTGCCGCACCGGATCGATCCCGGCCGCGAGCAGCACCGCCTGCTGGGCGCGGGTCTGCTCGCGCAAGGTCGCCGGATCCTGCCACACCGTGATGGCGTGCAGGTCGACCAGGCAGAACAGGCAGTCATGGTCCCGCTGCAGCGCCACCCAGTGGCGGATGGCGCCGAGATAGTTGCCCAGGTGCGGGATGCCGGTCGGCTGGATGCCGGAGAAGATGCGCTGCATGGCCCGACTTGTCCGGTGTCCGAGGGGGCGTGGTCAAGGGATGCGCCGGCCTGCTAACAATGCCGTTCCGCAACGATCGGGAGGGCGCGGTGCACATGGCCCACCGCCGCGGCGGCCTGACGGTGATCGCCGGCCCGATGTTCGCCGGCAAGAGCGCGGCGCTGATCGCATGGGCAGCGCGTCGTCCCGGCGAGACCCTGGCGCTGATCCCGGCCTGCGACGGCCGCGACGGCGCGACGCTGCGCAGCCGCGAGGGGTCGACGCTGGACGCGCGGCGCATCTCGTCCTGGCCGCCGCAGGCGGCCGGGCACGCGGCGCTGCTGCTGGACGAGGCGCAGTTCATGACCGCACCGCACTACCGCGGCGACGTGGTCGCGGACGTGCTCGGCGCGGTGCG
>CAXTOC010000304.1:0-3159 GCA_964245725.1 uncultured Acetobacteraceae bacterium
GCGAGATGCAGCGCCCGTCCGGCGCGTAGGCGTGGCAGATGCCCATGCCCTCCGTGGAGCCGATCCCCCGCTTCTCGCCGAGGCTGTCGCGCCTGTCGGTTCCGCTGGACGCACAGGATGCGTCGTACTTGGCGGCATCGGCCAGGATCTCGAGCTTCTTGAGAAGGTCCACGCGCTTATGTTCCTGTATTGTTCTTGTGTGCGCAACCGCTTTGCGACGAAGTCATCCAGTGCGTGTGGCCGCTCGTAGGAACGCCGCCGGTCTCGACAGTTCGCGACCGCCTGGTGCAAGTAGGGACAACATTCCGGGATCCAAGTGATCTCCAGGCCGGAGGCGGAAATGAGGATCGAGCGAGCGGATCCAGCGCATGCCCCGAACGCCGGACCGGCTGCGCAACCGGCGGACGCGCTGCGCGGCACCGCCGAACGAGTGCGACGCTGGCTAAACGAGGCGGCCTGGCCGCTCTGGATCGCCCACGGCCTCGACCGAGACGGGTTGTTCTTCGAGCAGCTCGACTTCGCCGGCCGTCCTGACCTCACCGCCTGTCGCCGCACCCGCGTGCAGGGGCGACAGCTGTTCGCCTTCGCGCGGGCGCTCGCCAATGGCCACGAAGCGGCGCGCGAGGCGATCGGACGGGCGCTTCCGGCCATCGAGGCGCGCTGCTGGGGTCCGGACGGCAAGCCGGGCTGGATCCACATGCTGACGCCGGACGGCGAGCCGCTCGACACGCTGCGCGACACCTACGACCAGGCCTTCGTGCTGTTCGGCCTGGCAGCGACGCGCCGCATGGGCTTCGAGCATGCGGGCGTGCTGGCCGAGCGCACCATGGCCTTCCTCGACGCCAGCATCGCCGACCCGAAGGCGGGCGGCTACCTGGAAGGCCTGCCCGCCTCGCTGCCGCGACGCTCCAACCCGCACATGCACCTGATGGAGTCGATGCTCGCCCTGCACGAGGTCGGCTCGGAGAGGGGCGAGCCCGGGGGGCGCTGGCTGGAGCGGGCCGAGCGCATCGCCGACCTGTTCGAGAACCGCTTCTTCGACCGCGCCTCGGGCACGCTGGGCGAGTACTTCAGCCGCGACCTGGTCCTGGCCAGGGGCCAGAGCGGCGCGTCGGTGGAGCCCGGGCATCATTTCGAGTGGTCGTGGCTGCTGCATCGCCTGGCCGATGCGGGCGGCCGGAACTACCGCGCCCAGGCGAATGCGCTGTACGAGTTCGGGCTGCGTCACGGCATCGGCGCCAGCGGCTTCGCCATCGACGAGTGCAGCAAGTCCGGGCGTGCCCTGCGCCGGAGCCGTCGCACCTGGCCGCAGACCGAGCTGATCAAGGCGCATCTGGCCAACGGCGCCTACGGGGACGCTGCCCGGGTGACCGACATGCTGCTGGACAGCTACCTGGCCACCCGGGTGCCGGGGCTGTGGATCGACCAGTTCGACGCGAACGGAGAGCCGCGGGCGGACGTGGTACCGGCCAGCACGCTCTACCACCTGGTGGTGGCATTCGAAGACCTGCTTCGAATCGCCGGAGGCTAGAGCAGGATCGGCTCTGAAACATCCGATCCTGCTCTAGATCGTCGTCCGAGCGACCGATCCATGTCTCAGGCTGGTTCAGCCTGAGACGATCAGGCGCCGAGGCCGGCTTCGCGTCAGCTCCTGGCGCTCGCCAGGTGCGTGGCGGCCGGCGCCGTCAGCATGTCGTCGGGCAGCCGGATCCGGGTGATCTTCCAGCGCCACTTCTCGATCCGCATGCTGATCTCGATCGGCGCCTCGCCGCGGATGCGGATCTCGGCCTGGAAGCGCGCCGGCGAGACGAAGAAGCCATGCGGCAGGCCGGCCGCGCCGTGACCCTGCATCGCGGGGGCGCTCAGCATCGCGTCCAGCCGCTCGGGGGTGATGTCGTCGTCGATCATGCTGGAGGCCACGCCGACGGCGAACGACTCGCCGAAGCCGGGCAGGTCGTCCTGCTGGCTGACCCGTCGCACCGGCGCCCGCAGCCCGAGCGAATCCTTCAGTCCGCTGCGCACCAGCTTCCAGTCGAGCGAGGCGCACAGCGCCGCGTCGTCGTGCCGCTGCAGCGCCGTGCCCATGCTCCAGAGCGTGGCGAAGGGCGAGGCCAGGTAGAGCACGCTTGCCGCCGCCATCGCGCCGGCGCTGACCCGGACAGCCCGACGCCGGCGGCTCTGGCGCAGGGCGGGAGGCTCACGTCCGGGCCTGTTCATGGGAGGCGGCTCCTGTGCTGGCGGCGAGCATTACCGATCGTTCACGCGTGTCAAGGTTAGTTCACAAAGTGTTGATACTAGATGAACGGCTGGTTCGAGCGCACCCTCGAAGTGGCATGGAAGTTGATTTTTCCGAGGCCGAGATCCGCCGCTACTCGAGGCACATCCTGCTCGCCGAGATGGGCGGCACCGGCCAGGCTCTGCTGCGCCGCGGCAGCGTGCTGGTGGTCGGCGCCGGCGGCCTCGGCGCGCCGCTGGCGCTCTACCTGGCGGCGGCCGGCGTCGGCACGATCGGGCTGGTGGACGACGACGTGGTGGAGCTGTCCAACCTGCAGCGGCAGATCGCCCACGCCACCGCGCGCATCGGCAGCCGCAAGGTCGACTCCGCGCGCGAGGCGATGCTGGCGATCAACCCGGAGATCGAGGTGCGGGCGCACGCCGTCCGCCTCGACGCCGGCAACGCGATGGCGCTGGTGCGGCGCTACGACCTGGTCTGCGACGGCAGCGACACCTTCGCCACCCGCTACCTGCTCAACGACGCCTGCGTCCTGGCCGAGCGCACCCTGGTCTCCGCCGCGGTGCTGCGCTTCGAGGGCCAGCTCTCCACCTTCCGGCCGCATCGCGGCGGTCCCTGCTACCGCTGCCTGTACCCGCAAGCGCCCGATCCCGGTCAGGTTCCGTCCTGTGCCGAGGCTGGCGTGCTGGGCGCGGTGACCGGCGTGATGGGCACCCTGCAGGCCACCGAGGCAATCAAGGAGCTCGCCGGCATCGGCGAGACCCTGGCCGGACGCCTGCTGCTGTGGAACGCCCTGGACATGCGCTTCACCACCGTTCGGGTGCCGCCGGATCCGGCCTGTCCGTGCTGCGGCGCCGGGTGCCGCATCCGCGACCTGTCCGGCCATGCGCGCTGAGCGGCCGCCGCTGGGCCTGGTCCTGCTCGGC
>CAXTOC010000305.1:0-3147 GCA_964245725.1 uncultured Acetobacteraceae bacterium
GATGGACTACCACTGCGGCGCGGCGGCGCGGCGCCGCTGGCCGCGGGCGATCTCGCCGGCACCGAGCCGCGTCGCCTCGAGCCGCAGATCGAGCAGGTTCCAGGGCCGTCCGCCTCGGTGCGGCCCACGGGCAATGAGGAGGCGGGACTCGACATTCCGGCCTTCCTGCGGCGTCAGTCCTGAGACTCGCCGCTGCGCCGCGCGCCGGCCAACCGGTCCGGGGATCGTCTGGCCGATGCGTGTACGTAATGAGAAAAGTCGTAGTTCGAAAGGGTTATTTGGAAATACTCGGCAATAATCGTTGACTCGCCGGCTTCCGGCGATCCCGCCTAGAGGTGACGCTGGTCGGCGCGCCGCTTCACGCGGCGGGAACGCGCAGAGGGTTCGCACACGATGGATGGTTTGGCTGCTCTCGACGCGCTGCACCGGGACGATGCCGACGACCGGGATGCCGGCGGTGGCGTCACCGACATCGTGAGCAGCGAATCCGCCTCGCGCTCCAGCCTGATTCTCCAGCATACGTTGCGCAACCCTATCTCCTGCTCCGGCGTCGGGCTGCATAGCGGCCGTCAGGTCACGCTCAGCCTGCACCCGGCCGAGGTCGATAGCGGCATCGTGTTCCGACGCCTCGATCTCGGCGCTGGCATGGCCGCGATCGACATCCCGGCGCGCTTCGACCGGGTCGTCGATACCCGCTTCTGCACCGTGGTCGCGAGCCCGATCGACCCGCGGCTGCGCGTCGGCACCATCGAGCATCTCATGGCCGCCCTCGCCGGCTGCGGCATCGACAACGCCCGGATCGAGCTCGACGGGCCCGAGATCCCGGCACTCGACGGCTCCTCGGCGCCCTTCATGTTCCTGATCGACTGCGCCGGCCGCGCCGAGCAGGCTGCACCGCGCCGCACGATCGAGGTGATCAGGCGGGTCCGGGTCGAGGAGGGCCGGGCGTTTGCCGAGTTCCACCCCTCGCCGGCCGCGTGTCTGAGCCTGAATCTGTCGATCGACTTCCCGGCGCGTATCATCGGGCGGCAATCCTACGGCATGATCCTCACCCGCCAGGCCTTCCGGCGCGAGCTGGCCCGGTGCCGCACCTTCACCATGCTGGACGAGATCGAGACCCTGCGCGGCGCCGGCCTGGCGCGCGGCGGATCACTCGACAACGCGGTCGTGGTCGATGACGCGACGGTGCTGAACCCGGCCGGCCTGCGCTACGGCAACGAGTTCGTGCGACACAAGATGCTGGACGCGGTCGGCGATCTCTCGCTCGGCGGCCACCCGATCCGCGCCTCGTTCGTCGGCTACCGCTCCGGACACGGCCTGAACAACCGCCTGCTTCGCGCCCTGCTCGACGATCCCGGCGCCTGGCGGATCGGCGGCCAGGGCCTGACCGGCGAGAGCAGCCTCGCCGCCTGACGCGGGGGCCGGCGCTCTGGAAGGCGAGTGCCCTTCACCGCGAACCGCGGCATGATATAAGGCGCGGCCCCGCGGAGGAGCCGGAATGTCCCTGAGCAGAATTCGACCTATGGCGCTGGTCGCGGTCGCACTGGCGTTGCCGGGCTGCTCGACCCTGGACTCGATCAACCCGTTCTCCGGCGGCAAGCACGCGGACGAGGTCAAGCCGATCCGGCCCAACGAGACGCCCGAGACGCTGTACAACAACGGCGTCGATGCCCTGCACAGCGGCCGCTACAAGCTGGCCTCGACGCAGTTCGACGCCATCCAGCAGAACTACCCGTACTCCGCCTGGACCTCGAACGCGCAGCTGATGGAGGGCTACGCGCTGTATCTGCAGAACGGCTACGCCGACGCGATCGCCCAGCTCGACCGCTTCCTGCAGCTGCATCCCACCAGCAAGGACGCCGCGTACGCCTATTATCTGCGCTCGCTCTGCTACTACGAGCAGATCGCCGACATCCAGCGTGACCAGCAGGGCACGATCGAGGCGATGGCGGCGCTGCAGGACGTCGTCACCCGCTTCCCCGACAGCGCCTATGCCCGCGACGCGCGGTTGAAGATCGACCTCTGCCGCGACCACATCGCCGGCAAGGAGATGCTGATCGGCCGCTACTACGAGAAGCAGCGCTACTACGAGGCGGCGATCAACCGCTACCAGCGGGTGGTGCAGGATTTCCAGACCACCAACCATACCGCCGAGGCGCTGTCGCGCCTGGTCGAAGTCTATCTCAAGCTGGGGCTGACCGACCAGGCCCGACGCACCGCCTCGGTGCTCGGCTACAACTATCCCGGCAGCCCGTGGTACCAGAACAGCTACGCCGACCTGCGCAGCGCCCACGCGCTCGCCGCCAACACGCCGCCGCCGGGCACCAGCCGCGATCAGCCGGTCGCCGCCGACACCGTCAAGCAGGGCCAGCGGCCAGGGCTGCTCAGCCGCGCCTGGCATTCTGTCTTCTAGCAGCGGCAGCAAGAGCGAGGGGCTTTGCCCCTCCGACCCCATCGAAGGCGGAGCCTTTGAAATCCATCAGCTTGTGAATTGGGGTCTGGGGCTTCCGGCCCCGGCGGGTCAAGGGCGAAGCCCTTGCCTACCCTTCCGCATCCCGCGCCGATCCTCTAGTTTCCCGCCTGATGCTGACCCTGCTCTCGATCCGCGACGTGGTGCTGATCGACAAGCTTGATCTGGTGTTGCATCCGGGCCTGACCGTGCTCACCGGCGAGACCGGCGCGGGCAAATCGATCCTGCTCGACAGCCTCGGCTTGGCGCTGGGCGAGCGCGCCGCCGCGTCGCTGGTGCGCGAGGGCGCTCCCCAGGCTTCGGTCACCGCCTGCTTCGACATCCCGGCCACGCATCCGCTGCACGCGCTGCTCGGGGCCCAGGGCATCGTCCTGTCCGACCAGGAGGCGGGCGAGCCGGTGGTGCTGCGTCGCATCCTCACCCCGGACGGCCGCTCGCGCGCCTATCTCAACGACCAGCCGATCGGGGTCGGGCTGATGCGCCGGGCCGCTGCACTCCTGGTCGAGATCCAGGGCCAGCACGAGCAGATGGGGCTGGCCGATCCCGCGACCCATCTCGACCTGCTCGACGCCTTCGGCACGCCGCCCGCCGCGCGCGCGGCGGTGGCCGGGCACTACCGCGTCTGGATCGAGGCGACCGCCGCCCTCGCGGGCAGCCCCGACGGCGTCTACCTGATC
>CAXTOC010000306.1:0-3131 GCA_964245725.1 uncultured Acetobacteraceae bacterium
GGCTCGGTGGCGCCAGCTTGGCCACCGGCGCCGGCGGACGCGGGTTGGGGGTGGCCTGATCGGCCTTCTGCGAGGCAGCCGGAGGCCCGGTGAACTCCATCTGCACCGCCGGCGGCTCCGGCGGCTCCGGCGGCCTGCGCTGCGGCATCACCACGACCAGCGAGAACAGCACCAGCAGGTGCAGCCCGCCGGAGGCGAGCACGCCCCGGCGCAGCAGCGGATCGGGGCGCTGGGAAGAGCGCGCGGCCATTCAGCCAGGCTCAATGCCCCGAGGGAGGCGGACCGGAGGGCTGCTCCGCCAGCAGGGCCACGTGGGTGAAGCCGCCGGACGTGATGCGACCCATCACCTCCATCACCCGGCCATAGTCGATGTGCTGGTCGCCGCGGACGAAGATGCGGTGCGCGGGGTCGTTCTGCGAGGCCGCCTGCAGCTTGGCCACCAGCTCGTCGGTGGTGACGGCGTCGTCGCCCAGGTACAGCGACCCGTCCGCGCGTATCGTCAGGGTGATCGGCTTGGTGTCGTTGTTGACCTGCTGCGCGCTGGTCTTGGGCAGATCGACGTTGACGCCGCTGGTCATCAGCGGTGCCGTGACCATGAAGATGATCAGCAGCACCAGCATGACGTCGACCATCGGCGTCACGTTGATCTCCGACATCGGCTTGTAGCGGCCGCGGCCGGATCCGCGGCCTCCGGGTCCGAGGGAGCCCGCCATGGCTCAGCCCCTCTCCTCGGACTGACGCGACAGGATCGCGCCGAACTCGGTGCCGAACGCCTCCAGGCGCGCGGCGAAGCGCGACAGGTCGGAGTTGATCTTGTTGTAGGCCAGCACCGCCGGGATCGCCGCGACCAGGCCGATCGCGGTGGCGAACAGCGCCTCGGCGATGCCGGGTGCGACCACGCTGAGGTTGGTGTTGTGCATCGCCGCGATCGCCGAGAACGAGTGCATGATGCCCCACACCGTGCCGAACAGGCCGACGAAGGGTGCGACCGACCCCACCGAGGCGAGGAAGATCATCCAGCGCTCGAGCCGCTCCATCTCCCGGGTGACGGTGATCGCCATCGCCCGGTCCACCCGCTCCTGCACGCTGCCGCGGCTGAGGTCGGCACCCTTCACCCGCGCCGAGCGCCGCCACTCGCCCATCGCGGCGCCGAAGACGGCGGCGATCGGATGCGCGGGCTTGGCACCCTCGGTCTCGTAGAGGTCGTCGAGGCTGCCGCCGGACCAGAACCGGTCCTCGAAGCCGCTGGCCTGGCGGTTGGCGCGCCGCATCGACATGGTCTTCTCGAAGATGATCGCCCAGACCCAGACGCTTGCCGCCACCAGTCCGACCATCACCAGCTTCACGACGAACGAAGCCTGGATGAACAGACCCCACAGCGACAGATCTCCGGTGGCCGCGGCCCCGAGATTCACCGCATCAACCGCGCGATCCAAATGCGCCTCCCCCTAGCCCAGCCACCGGCCCCGAACCGGTCCGAAGCGCTTCCTTACGTCGTTAAGGGTGAAAGCAGAAGCCCAAGCCGACCGGATTATGAAACGAACTGTTCCGTCCGCGGGCTCACCAGGTCGCACAGCACGTCGCGCCAGAGCGGGGGGATGCGCGCCGGCTTCAGGTCGGCGATCCGGATGCAGGCGAGCTCCACCTCCAGGTCGGCGGCGACCGCGCCGTTGCAGGTCAGCGACTGTCGCATCCGCAGCCTGGCGCCGCCCAGCTCGCGCAGCCACGTCGTCACCGTCAGCAGGTCGTCGAGACGCACCGGACGGCGATAGGAGATCTGCACGTCGCGGACCACGAAGCCGAGCCCGAACTCCTCGCGCAGGGCAGCGACCGGCGCGCCCAGCGAGCGCATCGCCTCGGTGCGGCCGCGCTCGGCGAAGGCGAGGTACTGCGCGTGGTACACCACGCCGCCGGCATCGGTGTCCTCGTAGTAGACACGGAAGGCGACGTCGTGACGCGGCATGGGCTACCCCTCTTCCAGCAGATCGAGCTGTCCCGGCTGGGACGGCGGCGGCACCAGGCCGAGATGGCGCCAGCCGCGCTCGCCCAGCATGCGGCCGCGGCTCGTGCGCAGCACCAGCCCTTCCTGGATCAGGAACGGCTCGACCACATCTTCCAGCGTATCACGCGCCTCCGCCAGCGCCGCCGCCAGCGTCTCCACGCCCACCGGTCCGCCGTGATGGTGCTCGGCGATGCGCCGCAGGTAGCGCCGGTCCATCGCATCCAGCCCCAGGCTGTCCACCTCGAGGCGGGACAGGGCGGCGTCCGCCAGCGGGCGATCCACGGGTGCCGCACTGCTGCGGCCGACGGTGGCGAAGTCGCGCACCCGCCGCAGCAGCCGCCCGGCGATACGCGGGGTGCCGCGCGAGCGGCGCGCGATCTCCTCCGCCCCCTCCTCGGTCAGCTCGAAGCGCAGCTTCTCCGCACCGCGCGAGACGATCAGGCGCAGCTCCTCGGGGGTGTAGAAAACCAGCCGCAGCGGAATGCCGAAGCGGTCGCGCAACGGTGTGGCCAGCAGCCCGGCGCGCGTGGTCGCCGCGACCAGGGTGAAGGGCGACAGGTCGATGCGCACCGAGCGCGCCGCCGGCCCCTCGCCGATGATCAGGTCGAGCTGGAAATCCTCCATCGCCGGATACAGCACCTCCTCGATGGCCGGCTGCAGGCGGTGGATCTCGTCGATGAACAGCACGTCGCGCGGCTGCAGGTTGGTCAGGATGGCGGCCAGATCCCCCGCACGCTGGATCACCGGCCCGGAGGTGGCGCGGAAGCCCACGCCGAGCTCGCGCGCCACGATCTGCGCCAGCGTGGTCTTGCCCAGGCCCGGCGGCCCGTGCAGCAGCACGTGGTCGAGCGACTCGCCGCGCCCGCGCGCCGCCTGGATGAACACCGAGAGGTTCTCACGGCTGGCGCGCTGGCCCACGAACTCGCCGAGATGCTGCGGCCGCAGGCTCGCCTCGGCGGCATCCTCCTCGGCGCGGCGCGCATCGACGGTGCGGCCGGAGGAGGCCTCGCTCATCGCGCCAGCTCGCGCAGGCTGTCGCGGATCACGGCGTCCAGACCGGCGACGTCGCCGAGGCGCTCGATCACCCGGCTCACCGCGGGTGCGGCTTCCTGCCGGCGGAAGCCGAGGC
>CAXTOC010000307.1:0-3120 GCA_964245725.1 uncultured Acetobacteraceae bacterium
CTGGGGCGGGTCCGGATCACGAGGTTCAAGAAGGTGCGGCGTGGCGGTCAGTCCTGCGAAATTCGTGCGCGAGGTGCGCTCCGAGGTGACCAAGGTCACCTGGCCCACGCGTCGCGAGACGATGGTCACCACCGGGCTGGTGCTGGCGATGGCCGCCCTGACGGCGGTGTTCTTCTTCGCCGTCGACCAGATCATCGGCCTCGGCGTCCGTGCGCTGTTCGGCCTCGGAGGCTGAGGAGCGGTCATGGCCAAGCGTTGGTACGTCGTCCACGTCTATTCGGGCTTCGAGAAGAAGATCGCCCAGCAGATCAAGGAGCAGGCCGGCCAGAAGGGCCTCGCCGACCATTTCGACGAGGTGCTGGTGCCCTCCGAGGAGGTCGTCGAGGTGCGCCGCGGCCAGAAGGTCAATGCCGAGCGCAAGTTCTTCCCCGGCTACGTGCTGGTGAAGATGGAGCTGACCGACGATGCCTGGCACCTGGTCAAGGACACGCCCAAGGTGACCGGCTTCCTCGGCAGCCGCACCCGTCCGTCGCCGATCAGCGACGCCGAAGCGGACCGGATCATGAAGCAGACCCAGGAGGGCGTCGAACGCCCGCGCCCCTCGGTGCTGTTCGAGATCGGCGAGCAGGTGCGCGTCGCGGACGGGCCGTTCACCAGCTTCAACGGCACGGTCGAGGAGGTGGACGAGGAGAAGGGGCGCCTCAAGGTCAGCGTCTCGATCTTCGGGCGGTCCACGCCGGTCGATCTCGAGTACGGACAGGTCGAGAAGGTCTGATGCAGGCTGGGGCGCTGCCGCGGACCAAGCTGGGGCCTGCGGCCCCAGGCGCCCATCCGGCTACTGGCTGCGCAGGGCGTCGGCGGCGCTGTCGGCGACGCGTCCGAGCAGCACGCTGAGCGCGCCGACGAGGGCGCGCACGCTCGGGTCGGCCGGCTGCAGCGTGAAGTGCAGGCTCTGACCGCCGACCGCGGGGCTGCCCGGCCGATAGACCGAGAGCGTCGCCTGGATCTCCGCCCTGCCGGACGCGTCCTGCGCGAAACGCGACACGTCGAGCTCGATCCTCGCCAGCGGCGCGGTCGAGATCGCCCCACCCTGGGCATAGACGGTGCTGCCGGGCAGGCGCTGGCCGAGATCCAGCGACAGGTTGCGGCCGATCATGTCGGGCAGCGCCCCGGCCCAGCTGGAGCCGTCCGCCAGCGTGAGCCGGTTGTCCTGGTCGCTGCGAACGATGGTGTCGCGGTCCAGGTAGGGGGTGACGCTGGGGGTGCGCAGCTCGACGGTCGCCGGACCACCAGGCTTCGGCTGTCCCGGCACCGGCGTCAGGGTGTAGTAGCTCGGCTCCGAACCGCCGCAACCGGCGAGGCTCGCCACCGCCAGGGCCGCCGCCAGCTGGCGCAGCCGCAGGCGGAGGTCGCGGGTCGGCCGAACAGCTGTCATGGATGGCTCCGGCCGAAGATCAGCGACGACGGATGGTTCTTCAGGTAGTCGACCAGGGAGCGTATCGACCGCGCGGTGCCGTCGACCTGATCGAGCGTGCGCTGCACGTCGCTGTGGAAGTCCGAGTTGCCGCCATAGGCCGCAAGCGCCGTGTTGGCGTTCGCCACCGCCTGCTGCAGCTGGTCGGCGATCGCCGGCAGGCGCTGCAGCATCGGGTCCAGGCCGTGATCGGCGTGATCGCTGAGGTGCTGGACGCTGGCCAGGGTGCGGTCGAGCTGCACCAGGGCCTGCTTGACCTCCGGGCCGCCGACGGTAGCGTCGGCGTGGGCGAGCAGCGCGCTCAGGCTGTCCCCGATCTGCTCGATCGGCAGCGCCGCCAGCTTGGCCGACACCGTGGAGAGCGAGTCGGTGATGCCGTCGAGGCCGCCCGGCTGGCTCGGCAGCACGATCGCCTCGCCCTCCTGGTTGATCGGCACCGGAGGCACCTTCGGCACGAAGGTCAGCGAGATGATCGAGGATCCGGTCAGCAGGTTGCCGGTGGCGACCTCGGCGCGCAGGCCGCGATTGACCATCGCCTGCGTCACCGTCCTGGGCGAGTCATGACGCAGGTCCTGCTCCGAGAGCACCCGCTCGGGCTCCACCTCCATCGCCACCCGCACCCTTGTGTCGCCGCTGTGCTGGTCGATCAGCAGCTTGATGTCGGTCACGTTGCCGACCTGGATGCCGAACATGTCGACCGGGCTGCCGATCTCGAGCCCCTTGGTGGAGCTGCGCACGTAGGTGACGAACTGGATGCGCTGCTGGTAGCCGGCATTGTCGGCCGCGTCCTTGTCCGGATAGATCTCGAACACGTCCCTCGCGGTCGCCCGAGGCGCGTCCTTGTCCCTTCGCCGCAGCGGCAGGCCGAACGCGACACCTCCCGAGATCAGCGCCTGCAGCGACTCGATCTGGAAATGCAGGTTGCCGCCCTGGAGATCGACGGTGAGGCCGGAGACGTCCCAGAAATGGGTGTCCTTGCGCAGGAACTGGTCGTAGGGAGCCTTGACGAAGGCCTGCAGCGTGATCGGCCCCCTGCCGTTCGGCGGTATCTTGTAGCTGAGCACCTCGCCCACGGTGATGTCGCGGAAGAACACCGGCGAGTCCTGGCTGACCGAGCCGAGCGAGCCGGTCGTCAGCGTGAAGATGCTGCCGGGCTCGTCGGAGCGCACGCCGGGCGGCGCGTCCAGGCCCTTGAACTTGGTCTCCGGGGTGCCCCCGGGTGGGCCGGGATCGATGGCGATGAAGGCGCCCGACACCAGGGTCTCGAGCCCGCTGATGTTGGCCCCCGAGAGCCGCGGACGCACCACCCAGAACTTGGCGTGATCGGTCAGCAGCGGTGCCGACTGCGCGCCCATCTCCACCCGCACGTCGACATGCTGCAGGTCGCGGCTGAGCGCGATGCCCTGCACCGTCCCCAGTCCCACCGCCTTGTGCTTGATCTGGGTCTGGCCGGTGGTGAGGCCATCGGCGCTGTCGAACTGGATGGTGATCTCCGGGCCCTGACGCGAGATCGTGGTCCAGGCGAGGTAGCCGCCGATCGCCAGCACGAGCACCGGGATCAGCCAGATCAGGGAGAAGCGGATCGGTCGCGCGGTGGCCTCAGGCGCACCGCCCGCCGGCCGGTCGTCGGGTTCTCCGCTCACGCT
>CAXTOC010000308.1:0-3120 GCA_964245725.1 uncultured Acetobacteraceae bacterium
CAACATGATCTTCCTGCGCGACTGGGCCGACTGCCCGGCGCTCGATGCCGTCCTCGCCGAGTATTTCCCCAACGACAAGCCGGCGCGCTCCTGCATCCAGTGCGGCCTTAGGAAGCCAGGGGCGCTGGTCGAGATCGCCAGCATCGCCCATCTCGGCAAGCCGGCCTGGACCTGATCCGCCCTCGAGCGACGCGCCCGGGTCACCGATCCGGGTTGCGTCGCGGCAGTTCGGCCGGAGTGTGCGGCATCGCCCGTCGCGCCGCCACCATCGCGGCCAGCCGCCGGCCGACTTCCGGGTCGCGCCAGAGCAGCAGGGCGCAGGCGAGCAGGCCGCCATGCAGCAGCAGCGCCCCGGCACCCAGATGCGTCATGCTCCAGATCAGCCCGGGTCCCGCGGCCATCGCGGCCGCCGCGAGGGCGTAGGCCGCGAACCAGGGCAGCGTCACCGCAGCACCCAGCCGCCACAGCACCGCGGCGACGGCGCCCGACGCGATCAGCGCCTTGAGCACCGCCATCGCGCGCAGCAGCCGGACTAGGTCGGGATCCGCATACGCCGCCGCCTGCGACCCGTGGGCGGCGATCGTCAACCCGGCCACGGCGGCGACGCCGACCACCAGCAGCAACGCCGCGCGCGGTGCGGCCGGCGACGTCGCTCCTCCTCGCCACGGCGCCGCGGCCGCGTCCACGATTGTCCGGCTGCGGCTCATGCCGTGGCCACCTCGTCCGCCTTGCGCGCGCTGCGCTGCCCGGGCGGCTTCTCCGGCCCCTCGGTGGTGTCGCGGCCGGTCTGGTGCTCCATCTCGGCGTTGAGCTCGGCGCCGACCAGCACCACCGAGGTGGACAGCCAGATCCAGGTCATGAAGCCGATCGCAGCCCCCAGCGAGCCGTAGGTCTTGTTGTAGTTGCCGAAATTCTCGACGTAGTAGGAGAAGGCGAGCGAGACCAGCAGCCAGCACAGCGTCGCCGCGGCGCCGCCCCAGCTGACCCAGCGCCAGCGCGCCTTCAGCCGGCTCGGACCGTAGCGATACACGCCCCCCAGGAACAGGCTCAGCACCACCAGCAGCGCCGGCCAGCGCGCCAGCCTGAGCAGCCAGTCGGTGGTCCGGTCGAGCCCGATGAAGTGCAGCACCGCCGGCAGCACCACGATGCCGCCCATCGCCAGGATCACGAACACCAGCCCGCCCACGGTGAAGGCGAGGGTCAGCGCCGTGCGCAGCACGAAGCCGCGCTTCTCCTTCTCCTCGTAGACGACGTTGAGGGCGTCGAACAGCGCCTTCATCGCCGCGTTCGCGCTCCAGAGCGAGGTCAGCAGCCCGACCAGCGCGCCCAGCCCGAGCCCCTTCGGCGGTCCTGAGGTCAGGGACCGGATCTGGTCGTGCAGGATCTGCACGCCGCCGCCGGGCATGAACCCCGACACCACCGACAGGTTGCTGGCGATGGTCCGGGGGTCGGCGACCAGGCCGTAGAGCGACACCAGGGCGGCGAGAGCCGGGAAGATCGCGAGCAGGGCGTAGAAGGTGACGCCGGCGGCCTCGGCGAGCACGCGGTCCTCGGAAACCTGGCCGAAGACGCGCCTGGCGATCTGCCACCAGCCGCGGGCGGGGATACGGCTCGGCGTGTCGGCGTCGCGTCCCGGGTGGTCGGGTGCCGGATGGTCGGGTGCCGGATCCTGCGCGGACGCGGCGGCAGCCGGCTCGATCCGCGCCGTCCGGCCGTCATAGGGGATCGCGGCGCTACGCCGGCGGCGCGCCAGCCGGTTGGGGGGTGCGCCGCCCATGCGCCGCACGAGGGTGACGCCGAGGGCGCCGAGTGCCGCGACCGCGAGGATACCGAGGATGATCCAGCGTCGCGCGCGCTTCATGTTCGGCTCGTCCCTGGCTCCGGTCACGCCGTGCAACGTGTCATGGCCGCCCAGGATGCAGACGCGGCATGCGGAGGGCGGACCCGCCTCAGGCGTGCTCGCGCGGCCTGCGGCCCTCCCGCGCGCCATAGAACAGGTAGTGCACGAACGGGTTCTCGCCGTGCGCCGCGACGTCGGGGTAGGCCGCCGCATACCAGTTGCCGTCGAAATAGCGGTTCGGGTTGCGGCCCTCGCTGAAGCCCGTGCTGAGGAAGTGCTGCACCGGATCGACGCCGGCGGCAGCGACGTCCGGGTACTGCTCGAAGTACCAGTCCGGGTCGAACACCAGGGAGGCCTGCTCGATCGGCTCGCCGGTGATGCTCAGCACGGTCTCCGAGGACGGCCTGGATGCGGGCATGGGACGGTTCGCCATCCTGCGTTTGCTCCGTTCCTCGCTTGCAACTCTCATGCCTGCTCCCCAAGCTGTGTCATCGACCGGGCGCCGGCGCCGTCGACCCGGCGAGGTCCAGCCTTATCACCTTCCGTTACGGATCTCATGCGAAAATCTGACGTCCTGGCGCCTGCCGGCCCGCGGGTTCCTGACGATTTGTCAGCCTTGACAGCATGTTAGGATCGCCCGACGCAGCGCGCCTGTTCCAGCGCGTCATCCGGCTGCTGCGGACGGGCGATGCGCGGGCGGCGGCGCTGCTGCCCGAGCTGGAGCGCTTTCCCGACTACGCCACCGGCTGGCTGGCGCTGGGCGAATTCCTGAACGCCGCCGGACACCACGACGCCGGCTGCACGGCGCTGGGGCGTGCGGCGCGGGCACATCCCCCCTCCTGGGCGGCGGCGCATCGGCTGGGGCAGTGCCTGATCGAGCGGGGACAGCGAGCAGCGGCGCTGGCGGCGTTCGCCCGGGCGGTCGCGATCGATGACGGTCACCCCGAGGCCTGGTACAGCCTGGCGCTGGCGCGCCAGGACGACGCGGACCATCGCGGCGCGGCGGAGGCCTACCGGCTGCGGCCCGCGTTCCACGAGGCGGCGCTGAATCTCGGCGTGGCGCTGCAGGAGCAGGGCCGCCTCGAGGAGGCGCTGGATGCCTACGCCGCCGCCCTTCGCCTGTGCGCCGACAGCTTCGGGCGGATCGCCCAGGCCTTGGTCTCAGGTCGCGTCGGGGTGCTGTGGCTCGATCCCGAGGCCCTGCGCCGCCACCTCCTCGGGCGCGGCCCCTGAGCGGGCAGCGCGATACCGCCTGCGGTAGTGACCGGACTGCGTGAGCA
>CAXTOC010000309.1:0-3117 GCA_964245725.1 uncultured Acetobacteraceae bacterium
GGCGCGAGCTGGGGGCGGATCCGCGCGGCAGCGGACTCGTCGAGGACCGCGCCGGCGCAGCGGCCAGCGCATCGCCTCGTGTATGCTGACGGTGAACACCAGCGGGTCGTCGGCGAAGGCGTCCTGCACGCCGTCGCCGTGATGGGCGTCGATGTCGAGGTAGAAGATCCGCCGCCACCCGCGGTCGCGCCAGAGCATCAGCGCCAGCGCGATGTCGTTCAGGTAGCAGAACCCGGCGGCGCGGTCCGGCCGCCCGTGATGCGTCCCGCCCCCTGGGCAGTGCACCACGCGGGCGGCGCCGGAGGCGGTCAGCCGTGCGGCCAGCATCATGCCGCCCGCACCCGTCATCGGACGGCGATACACCTCCGGGTAGACCGGATTGTCGCCGACCCCGAGGCGAAAGCGCGCGCGCACCGCCTCGCTCACCGCCTGCTCCCGCTCGGCCGCACGCAGCGCCTCGAGGTAGGCGGCGTCGTGGAAGCGCAGCACCTCGTGCGGCTCGGCCATCGGCGAGTCGCGGTAGGCATCGTCGTCGAGCCAGCCCATGCTGCGGCACAGATCGGTGGCCACGCTGACCCGGGGGATGCAGAGCGGGTGCGACCGGCCGAAGGAGGAGTGCCGGTAGATCTCGCTGCCGATATAGAGCGGCCTCAGCGCAGGAATGGGTTGCTCCTGCGCTCGTCGCCGATGCGGGTGACCGGACCGTGGCCGGGCATCACCACGACGTCGTCGCCGAGCGGCAGCAGCCTCTCCCTGATGGAGCGGATCAGCAGCGGGCCGTCGCCGCCGGGCAGGTCGGTGCGGCCGACCGAGCCCGCGAACAGGGTGTCGCCGCCGATTAGCAGTCCCGCCGTGCGATCGAAGAACGCGACATGTCCGGGGGTGTGGCCCGGCACCGACAGCACTTCCAGCTGCCGGCCCGCGAGCTGCAGCACCTCGCCGTGCTCGAGATAGCGATCGGGCGCGGCGTCGCGCATCCCGCTCACGCCGAGCAGGCGCGCCTGCTCGGCGATGCCGCCCAGGAGAAAGGCGTCGCGCCGGTCAGGACCGATCACCGGGACCGGCGTGCCGTCCGGCCGCGCCGGCAGCGCCTCGCGCAGTTCCTCGACGCCGCCCGCGTGATCCAGGTGACCGTGCGTCAGCAGGATCGCCTCCACCGTGACACCGAGCGCGTGCAGCCGCGCCAGGATCGCCGGCACGTCGCCGCCCGGGTCGTTGACGACGCCGCGCCGGCTGTCCGGATCCCACAGGATCGAGCAGTTCTGCTGGAACGGCGTGACGACGACGGTCTCCAGCTTCGGCGGCTGGGAGTGCGAACGGGACTGGGACGGCGGCTCGGACGGCATGGTCGGGCGATCCCTCTGCGGTGACCTGTGTTACACGATACGCTACGGTTCGGGCGGTCCCGGTCGAGCCTAACGTGGGAGCGGTGTCAGGCGATGCACATCACCGGAGAGCGCCGGATCCCGGCGCCGCGGGAACGGGTCTGGCGCTGCCTGACCGACCGGCGGGTGCTGCAGGACTGCGCGTCGGGCAGCCATATCGAGCCGGACGGCGACGGCCTGATCCTTTCGAGCGCCGGCGTTGGTTCGGTGCGGGCGCAGCCCAGCATACGCGAGCCGTTCACGACGCTCGGCTGGCGCATCGACCCGGGCGGGGCGGCGACCCAGATGGTCCTGGTGCGGCTGACCGAACAGGGCGTGTTCACCCTGCTGGGCTACGAGCTCTCGCTGGCCGACCCGGACGGCATCGATTCCCCCACGCGCACCGCGAACCTCCGTGCGCGGATCGACCAGGCGCTGGAGCGGCTGGTGCATACCGTCGCCGGAACCGGCGAGATCGGCGCCGGCGGCATCGCGGGCGCGGTGCAGGCGGCCACCGACCCGTCGGCGCAACCGAACGCCAGCCTGCATGCGGCCGCCTCCGGACCCGGCATGGCGGAGGCGGCGGCGCGCCTGATGAACCCCACGGTGATCGGCGGCGTGCTGTTCCTGATCGTGCTGCTGTTCATGGTCGGGCTGCTGTGACGGCCGCCCCGCCGAGGCGCGACGTCCTGGCGCACGCGCTGTCCTGGCACGACGCTGGCGATGCGGTGGCTCTGGCCACCGTGACCGAGACCTGGGGCAGCGCCCCCTGCCCGGTCGGCAGCATGATGGCGGTGAGCCGCGCCGGCCGCATCGAGGGCTCGGTCAGCGGCGGCTGCGTCGAGGCCGCGGTGATGCAGGCGGCCCAGGAAGCGATCGAGAGCGGCCTGCCGCGCCTGCTCTCGTTCACCGTCAGCGACGGCAGCGCCTGGTCGGTCGGGCTCGCCTGCGGCGGCTCGATCGGCGTGCTGGTCGAGGCGCTGCGTTCCGAATGAGTCTCTCCTGACGCCGTCGCTGCTGCGCGCCCTGGTGCAGGCGCGCGAGGCGCGGCGCACCGCGGTCCTGCTCAAACGGCTCAGCGACGCGACCCAGCACCTGCTGATCGAGATCGGCGGCGAACTGGAGCCCGTCGATCCCCTCCCCGATCCGGCCCTCGATCCGGCCCTCGATCCGGCACTGCGCGAGGCGGCGGTACAGGCGGCACGGACCGGGCGCAGCAGCATCGTCCGGAGCGGCGGCGAGAGCTGGTTCGTGCAGGCGCACGCGCCGCGTACCCGCCTGATCCTGGTCGGCGCGGTGCACGTCGCCCAGGCGCTGGCGCCGCTGGCGGCGACGCTCGGCATGGCCGTGACCGTGATCGACCCCAGGAGCGGCCTCGCCACCGTCGAGCGCTTTCCCGCGGTGACCTTGCTCGGCCAATGGCCGGAGGAGGCCCTCGCCGGCCTCGCACTCGACCGGCACAGCGCGCTGGTCACGCTCAGCCACGAGGCGCGGCTGGACGATCCGGCGCTGGACGCGGCGCTGTCGGGGCCCGCGTTCTACGTCGGCGCGCTGGGCTCGCGCAGGACCCAGGCGGCGCGGCGCGAGAGGCTGGCGCAGCGCGGTCACGACGAGGCGGCGCTGGCGCGCCTGCACGGTCCGGTGGGCCTCGCCATCGGCGCGGTCGGGCCGGAGGAGATCGCGCTGTCGATCATCGCCGAGATCGTCGCCGTGCGACGCGGGGCCGCCGCGTGACGCCGGCGGCACTCGTGCT
>CAXTOC010000310.1:0-3117 GCA_964245725.1 uncultured Acetobacteraceae bacterium
ATGCCGCGCCTGCCGAGGACGGCCGCTGATGGCAGGCTGCACGACCGCGAGGCCGCCGGCATCTCCGCTGCGATCCTGCCCTCGACGATGCCGCCGTTGCTCGGCATCACCGTGCTGGTCGCGTGGCTTCGGCCGGCATGACGAGGGCGCCGGGCAGCGCCGGCGGCAGCAGCGCCGGCGGCCGCTGCCCGTCCGCCCGGGTGCGCACGATGCGCCCGATATTGTCGCGGACCACCGGATGGTCGCGCAGCAGGCGCCGGAACGCCGGCCCGCGCATCACCAGCAGGTGGCTGAAGCGCAGCGCGCGCACGGTCGCCGCCATCCGCCGCCCCGATAGCAGCTCCTCGACGCCGATCACGTCGCCCTGCCCGTAGCGGATGTCGTGCTCCGAGATGTGCGCCTCGAGCACGCCGCTGCTGACGAAGCAGACCGCGCGCCGCCGCGCGCCGCGGCGGCAGAGCTTCTCGCCAGGCGCGACGAAGCGGATCGACAGCGTCCCCGCGAGCTCGTCCAGCGTCGCCTCCGGCACCCCGCGCAGCGCCGGAGTCCCGCGCAACCGGCTCTCGATGCTGCCGCTCAGGTCCAGCGTCAGACGGCGGTCCAGCCGGCGTCGGCGCTGCTCGATGCCGCGATGCAGCTCGCGATGCAGCTCCTCGCTGATCAGCGACTCGCCGAGCAGCTTGTCGTGCTCCTCGCCCTCCAGGCGCAGCGAGACATGGCGCAGCACGCGGCTCTCCAGCGCCTCGGAGTAGTCCTGGTGGTGCAGCCGCATGATCTCGACGGCGTCCTCCAGCATCCTGTGCCGCCGGCTCAGCACCTCCGAGACGATCTCTGCCACCCTGGCACCCAGCGTCGGCTCGAGCCGCCTGCGCAGGAAGCGGGTTAGTGCGAGCGAGACCAGATGCTGAATCAGCAGCCGCTCGTATCGCTCCATCATGCACAGCATCAGGGGCCGGTCGACGCGGAACCTGCCGTGCAGCCACTGCGCCAGCAGGAACTGCCAGGACAGGCGCAGCCGGCGCTGCGCGGCACGCGCGTAGCCGGAGCGGCCCTCCAGGCGCGCACCCTCGATCATCGCGTCTACGGTGCGCAGCAGCGTCTCCATGACGCTGCGCGAGACGCCGCGCACCCGGAACAGGTCGAGCAGGATCGAGCGTTCCTGGTTGGCGATGGTGATCAGCGCCAGCGTGACACGCTGGCGATCGGCGAGGGCGGTCTCGAACCGGTTGGCCTCGCGCTCCTCGGCGATGCGTCGCTCCAGACCTTCCAGGACGGCGCGGGTGGCGCTGCCGGAGAAGCCGAGCTCGCCGGCCAGGCGACGCGTGCGATCGCGCACCTCGCCGAGGCCGAGGCCCAGCACCTGGTGCCGCAGCGCCTCGTCGATCGGCGACAGCCGGTCGAGGCGGAAGAACACCACCAGCCAGCGCAAGGTGGTGCCGCAGGTGAGCAGCGTGATCAGCACGAAGCCGGTGGCCAGGATGCCGACGAAGTGGGCCACCGGCAGCGGGATCTTCGGATCCTCGGTCACCGCCAGCGCCAGGGCCAGGGTGATGGCGCCGCGCAGGCCGCCCCACACCATCGTCACCTTGAACGGCAGCGGCACCGGCGGCGACAGGCGGGTCAGGGCCAGGATCGGCAGCATGCCGAACACCACCGCGGCGCGCGCCGCCATCCCGGCGGCGAGTGCCACGGCGATCAGCACGCAGTCCCAGCCGGTCGCGCCCACCAGCAGCCGCGGCACCAGCATCGAGGCCAGCACGAACACCAGCGAGCCGGCCCAGAACACCAGCTGCTCCCACAGCTCGATCAGGAAACGCCAGGTCTGCGGACGCAGCGTCGAGGGGCCGTACAGCGAGAAGGTCAGGCCGGCGGCGGCGGTCGCCACCACGCCCGAGCAGTGCAGGACGTCCTCGGAGACGATGTAGGCGATGTAGGGCAGCGCGATCGTGAGCGTCACCTCGCCCGCGGGCGTGCCGCCGCTGGCGGTGACCATCAGCAGGGTCAGGCGGCCGAGCACCGCCCCGATCAGCATCGCGCCGGTGAACGAGCCGACGAGCTCGACCAGCGCGTGGCCGAAATGCACCGGCCGGCCGGCGGCGACCGCCGTCAGCAGGACCGCGAAGATCGAGATCGCGGCGGCGTCGTTGAGCAGCGCCTCGCCCTCGACCAGACGGGTGAGGCGGGTGGCCGCGCCGATCTCGCGGAAGATCCCGACCACCGCGCTGGGATCGGTGTTGGCGACGATGGCGCCGAGCAGCAGGCAGACTTCCAGGCTCATGTGCGCGAGCGGGAACAGCGACAGCCCGATCGCCGCGGTGCTCGCCAGCACCGCCACCACCGCCAGCACCAGCACGGTGGCGCCGTCGTGGGCGAGGCGGCGCACGTCGATCGAGAGCGCGCCCTGGAACACCAGGATCGGCAGGAAGATCAGCAGGAACGCGGCGCCGTTGACGGGAAAGTCGAGCAGGGTGCGGGCGGCGCCGTTGAACAGGTCGGTCAGCGTGGTGCGCAGCAGCCAGTCGGCCGCGCCGCCGATCAGGATGCCGGTCAGCGCCAGCAGCACCGTCTCCGGCAGGTGCAGGCGCTGCGCCAGCGGCGGCACCGCGCTGACCACGACCAGCAGCACGGCGATCGCGAGCAGGATCGCGGGAAGACCGGTCACGTCCATGCTTTCCCTCCCAAGGTGCTGATCCCCCCGCGTTTCAGGTCAAGGCAGGCGGACGCCGCGGTTCAGCATGGCTTGATCCCCCGCTCGCTCGCCGCACGTAGCCGCCACAATGGTTTCGTGGCACCCTGATGTCGACGGCTGCGTGCCACGCGCACGGGCGATCCTGCTGCCGGGGCGCCGCCGGGTTGGTTGGGAGTTCTGGATGCCTGCATGCTTGCGCCGGGTGATCGCACCGATCGGGCGCGCCGCGACGCTGTCGTTGCTGTTCTCGGGATTGGGACTGGCTTGCCAATCGCCGGCGCGCGCCCAGAGCCCGAGCCAGGGTCGCACCGTCACCACCGATCCGTCGCAGGCCGGCGACCAGTTCAAGCCCAAACCGGGTGCCGACGCGGCGCACGGCAACGCCAGCGCCGCCGACGCGGCGGCGCATCCGGCGGCGCAGCCTGCAC
>CAXTOC010000311.1:0-3110 GCA_964245725.1 uncultured Acetobacteraceae bacterium
ATCAGGTGGGCACCCTCGCCCAGCATGTCGGCGATCCACACCGCGTCCGCCTGCATGTCGTCGACGCCGCGCGATGGGCTCTGCCCGAAGCCCGGCCGCTCGACCATGGTCAGCCGCCAGCCCTGCCCGGCCAGTGCGCGCTGCGGCGCGGAGGTGCCCGGCCCTCCTCCCAGGCCGCCCTGCACGCCGCCATGAACGATCAGGATCTCCGGCCCGGCATCGCCGAAGCACTGCGCGTTGATCGCCGGCGTCGCGGCTTCCGCTTCGGGCAGCCGGGTCGCGGGCGGGCACCGGGCGATCAGGGCTGCCCGTTTCTCGGCGAACATGGAGGCTGACATGTGATCTTTCCCTGGGGGTTGCTTCGTGACGCAGCCGGTGGGCTCCGCATGGCACCGCCTGCCCAACCCGACCGACGCGCAGCTCTCGGCGGCGTGCTGGCGGTGGCCGCGCTCTCCGGCGCGCGGACGCGACCGGTGAGCGCGCCGCGCCTGCAGCCGCGCATCGACGTGCACGCGCACTACCTGCCCGAGATCTACCGTCGCGCGGCGCTGGCCGCCGGCCTGGAGCATGCGGATGGCATACCGGGCCTGCCGCGATCGGACACGGACGCCGCGCTCGGCATGATGGAGGCGCTGAACACCCGCACCGCGATGCTCTCGGTCTCGTCACCCGGCGTGCATTTCGGCGACGACGCCGCGGCACGCAGACTGGCGCGCGAGGTGAACAAGGTCGGAGCCAAGGCGGCGTCGGACCATCCCGGGCGCTTCGGCTTGTTCGCCTCGCTGCCGCTGCCCGACATAGACGGCGCCATCGCCGAGGCGACCTACGCTCTCGACACGCTCGGCGCCGACGGCGTGACCGTGGAGTCGAACCACCAGGGCATCTACGTAGGCATCGGCGACTCGACCCGCTGTTCGCCGAGCTGCGCTGGCGACGCGCGGTGGTGTTCATGCATCCGACCTCGCCGAGCTGTCCGTGCTGCCAGACCTTGTCGATGGGCTATCCGCGGCCGCTCATCGAGTTCATGTTCGAGACCACCCGGGCGGTCACCAACCTGCTGCTCACCTACGAGCAGCGCCTCATGAACGGCAAGCTCTCGATCGAGGCCAGACGGACCAACGTCTTCAGCTATTTCCTGCTGCCGAACTCGCTCGACCCGTTCACCCACTATTCCAGCACGTTCGTGATCGCCGGCGACTTCCCCTCGTGGCCCTATCCGGTCCGGGCGGGCGGGTCACGTACAAGATCGTGCCGGGCTGGTGCCTGCAGGGCAGCGCCTTCGAGGACAACTCGTCTGCGGCGACCAACTACGGCGACCGGTTCGGCATCGGAACCTCGCCGGGCGCGCAGCTGCTCGGCGAGATCGGCCAGCGCAGCGAAGTCAGCAGCGCCTCGTATCCGTCCAATCTCGAGGCCGGGTTGGAATGGAACACGCGGCAGGGACGCTCGAACCTCAAGGGCACCGGGGCGCCGGCGATCGCGCTCCTGCAGGCGGCGGACTATCCGGGCGGCGTGATCTTCCTGCAAGGACAGAAGGTGCTCTGGCGCGGCGCCCCGCGCAACGGCCTGATCCCGCTGAGCCCGCCGGCGAACGTCGCCCTCTACGGCTCGCTGGACGTGTCGGTGGACAAGCCGCAGCCGATCGACATGGACGCGATGATCGGCGTCAACCTCACCGGCTTCATCCCCGGCCCTCCGTTCGACGCGCTCGGCCTGCGGACCCGCTACCAGCGACTGAGCCAGGTCGAGGCGGATGGGGAGAGCTTTCGCCAGCTGGTCGTGGGTCGCGGACCCGCGCAGGCGCGCGACGGCTTCGCCTTCGAGCCGGTCGGGAACATCCAGGTCACGCCGGCCTTCGCGGTGCGCCCGATCGTGGAACACTTCGTCAATTCGGACAACTACTACCAGCCGGCTCCCGTGCCGGGCCGCCCGCGGGACGGGATCGAGGCGGAGCTGTTCGCGGCGATCTCGATCGGGCGGCTGCTCGGCACGAGCGTCAAGCCGTTCTGACGCTCCCCTGGCTGCCGGGTCGAGCGCAGGTTGACAAGGCGGCCCGGCTGCCGGGATGGGTGAGGGCATCCGGCCGCATGGAGTCTCCGTCCCCGATGAGCGAGCGCACCGCCCACGATTACAGCCTCGAGACGCTGGCGGGTGCGCCGATGCGGCTGCGCCAGTTCGAGGGAAAGCCGATGCTGCTGGTCAACACCGCCTCGAAGTGCGGCTTCACGCCGCAGTACGAGGAGCTGCAGGCGCTGTGGTCGCTGTACGGCCCGCGCGGGCTGACCGTGATCGGCGTGCCGTGCAACGATTTCGCCCGCCAGGAACCGGGCGATGCGCGGCAGATCCAGGAGTTCTGCGCGGTCAATTACGGGGTCTCGTTCCCGATGGCGGCGAAGCTGCACGTGCGCGGACCCGACACCGACCCGCTGTTCGCTTGGCTCGCACGAGAGGGCGGCGCGCTGTCGAGACCGCGCTGGAACTTCTACAAATACCTGATCGGCCGCGACGGCCGGCTACGCACCTGGTTCTCCAGCCTCACCAAGCCGATGAGCCGCCGGATGCACACCGCGATCGACCGCGCGTTGGAGGGTTGACGGGGCCTAGTCCGCCACCGGATCCGCCAGCTGGCGCAGCCGGAGCGAGGCGCGCAGTGTCGCGCGGGCCGCCGGCAGGCTCTGATGGTAATCGTCCGCGGCCATGGTGAGAGCCGGCGTGGACAGCGAGTAGCTCATCTCCCAGTCCGACCAGCTGCCCTGCTTGGCGAGCGCGAACACCAGCATCCGGCCGACGCGCTCGACCAGCGACTGCTCGGCCGAGCGCTGTGCCGACGCGCGCACGGTCTCCTGGTCCTCGGTCCAGCCGAACTCGCGCTGCAGCGTGGTGCGCATCGCCTCGACGGCCGGGTAGAGGCAGTTGACGAAGAGCTGGTGGGTCTCGGCGTAGTAGCGCGCACCGCGGTCGACGACCGCGCGCGCCTGGAGCTCGGCGTCGTCGCGCAGCATGATGATCTGAGGCGCCGCTTCGTACTCCGTCTCGTCGGGCTGCCGCTCGGGCTCGAGCTGGCCGGCAGCCCCGTCCAGCTGCGGTGCCGCCGCCTGCTCCTCGGCGGC
>CAXTOC010000312.1:0-3103 GCA_964245725.1 uncultured Acetobacteraceae bacterium
CTACACCAGCGTGCTCAACCCGGCGGACGGCCGCAAGAACTGGCACGACATGCTGACCGCGTTCTGCTGGGCGTTCCGGGACAACCCGGATGCGACCCTGGTGCTGAAGATGGTGCATCACGACCGTTTCGCCTTCGAGGGGTCGCTGGCGATCCTGATCCGCCTCCTGCAGCCGTTCCGCTGCCGGGTGGTGGTGCTGCAGGGCTGGCTGGACGACGCCGAGTACGAGGCGCTGGTGGCGGCGACGGACTACTACGTCAACACCTCGTCCTGCGAGGGCCTGTGCCTGCCGCTGATGGAGTTCATGAGCGCGGGGCGGCCGGCGCTGGCGCCGGACCACACCGCGATGGCCGACTATGTCGATCCCGCCTGCGCCTTCGTGCTGCGCTCGGGCGTCGAGTACAACGTGTGGCCGCACGATCCGCGCGACCTGTTCCGCACCATGCGGCACCGGCTCGAATGGGACTCGCTGATGCAGGCCTACCGCGACAGCTACCGCGTCGCCGTCGAGGATCCGAGGCGCTACGCGGCGATGGCGCAGGCGTCGCGCCGCGCGATGCAGCGGACCTGCTCGCTGCCGGTGGTGCGGGCCAAGCTGGAGCGGGCGCTGGGGCAGGACCGATGATCGTGATCATCTACAGCGAGACCGACCTCGGCAGCCTCGAAGGCAGGCTGGGCAGCGCGGAGTACAGCTACTGGTTCGTGCTGCGCGCGTTCCGGACCCTGCTCGAGCGGCTCGGACTGGTGATCTTCACGCGCGATCCGGCGCGCGAGGTGGACGCGCTCTATCGCCAGTTCCAGGCACGCGGCGAGCCCTGCGTGTTCCTCTGCTTCGAGCCGCCGCACAAGGTCCCGGTCGACCTCGCCTGCCCGACCATCGCGGTGTTCGCCTGGGAGTTCGAGAGCCTGCCGGACGAGAACTGGAACGGCGATCCGCGTTCGGACTGGCGCTACGCGCTGCGCCGGCTCGGCCGCGCCATCACCCACAGCGAGCACTGCGTGCGCGTCACCCGCGCGGCACTCGGCGAGGAGTTCCCGATCACCGCGATCCCGGCACCGGTCTGGGATCGCTTCGCGGCACTCGGCGACCGGCCCGGCGGCGGCGAGCGCCGCCTGCTGGTGCGCGGCCGGGTGATCGACACGCGTGGACTGGAGCTCGCGACCTACGCCTCGCCGCTTCGGCGCGAGGCGGGCTACGCGCCGCTGCCGCCCGAGCCGGCGGGGCCGGTCGAGATCGTGCTCGACGGCGTCGTCTACGCCACCGTGTTCAACCCCGTCGACATGCGCAAGAACTGGTTCGACATGCTCGCGGGCTTCGTCTGGGCGCTGCGCGACCGGGCGGATGCGACGCTGGTGTTCAAGCTGACCCAGCGCGACAGCGCGCACAGCCTCAGCGCCATGCTCGAAGACCTGTCGAAGCACAGTCCGTTCCGCTGCCGCGTGGTGCTGATCGCGGGCTTCCTCGACAACGACTCCTACGCTTCGCTGGTGGACGCGGCGACCTTCGTGGTCAACGCCTCGCACGGCGAGGGACAGTGCCTGCCGCTGATGGAGTTCATGTCCGCGGGGAAGCCCGCGATCGCGCCGCGCAACACCGCGATGGCGGATTACGTGGACGAGCAGTGCGCCTTCACGGTGCGGTGCTCGCGCGAGCCGTGCAGCTGGCCGCACGACGAGCGGGCGCTGTATCGTACGTTGCGCTGGCGCATCGATTTCGGCAGCCTCGTGGCCGCCTACGCCGAGAGCTACCAGGTCGCGACGGAGGAGCCGGCGCGCTACGCGCGCATGTCGGCGGCGGCGCGCGAGTCGCTGCGGCGGCACTGCTCGGACGCGGTGGTGGAGCAGCGCCTGCGCAGCGTGCTCAGGATCGAGCCCGCGCGCTTCGTGGACGCCGCCGAGTGAACCACGTCGCGGGCGTCGCGGCGCCCGAGCCGGCGGTCCATGCAGGCGGCGGCGCGCACCGGCGCATCGCCGACATCGAGCTGCTGCGCGGCGTCGCGGTGGTGATGGTGCTGATCGAGCACCTGCCGATCAACCTGGTGGGCTGGCACAGCCCGGCTCTGGACGCGCTCGGCCGCTACTGGCGCGGCTGGCCCGGCGTCGACCTGTTCTTCGTGATCTCCGGCTTCGTCATCGGCCGCAGCCTGCTGCCGATGACGAACGGCGAGGTCGCCGGGATGCGCTTCCTCAGCGAGACGCTCGTCTTCTGGACCCGCCGCGCCTGGCGGCTGCTGCCCTCGGCCTGGCTGTGGCTGCTGATCCCGTTCCTGGCCAGCATCGCGTTCAACCGCAGCGGGCTGTTCAGCACGCCGCTGGTGAACTACCGCAGCATGATCGCGGGCCTGCTCGACGTGGCGAACTTCCACCTCGCTGACGGCTACGGCCGGCTGCCCTACGGCACCACCTTCCCGTACTGGAGCCTGTCGCTGGAGGAGCAGTTCTACCTCGCGCTGCCGCTGCTGATCTTCGTGTTGCGACGCCGGCTGCCCTGGCTGCTGGGCCTGGTGGTGCTGGCGCAGTTCCAGGCGCCGCACCTGCCGCTGACGATGGTGACGCGCAGCGGCGCGCTGGCGCTCGGCGTGTTGCTGGCGTTCTGGAGCGACACCCCGGCCTGGCGGCTGTGCGAGCCGCTGGCGCTGCGCCGCCTTCCCGCCCGCATCGTGATGCTGCTGCTGCCGATCCTGCTGCTGGGCGCGCTCGGCACCGAGCAGGTGGTCGGCCCGAGCCTCGAGGTCGGGCTGGTCGCGCTTCTCGGCGGCGTCCTGGTCTGGGTCGCAAGCTACGACCGCGACTACCTGGCAGCCGGCCTGCTGCCGCGTCGCCTGATGCTGTGGCTGGGCAGCCGCTCCTACGGCATCTACCTGATCCACATCCCGGCCTTCGCGGCGAGCCGGGAGATCTGGTTTCGCCTGTCGCCGCCGGGCACGGTGTTCGACGGCAGCTTCTGGCGCTGCTTCGGCGCCACCGCCCTGGTGCTGGTGCTGTCGCTCAGCGAGCTGAACCACCGGCTGGTCGAGCAGCCGCTGCGCCGGCACGGCGCCGCCATCGCCGGCCGGATGATGCGTCGGCGGCTCGTGTCGTGAGGTGGGGCCGCGGGCGCCCC
>CAXTOC010000313.1:0-3093 GCA_964245725.1 uncultured Acetobacteraceae bacterium
GCTGCATCACGAGGAGCTGCGCCGCTTCCGGCCGGCCGCCGCACTGCCGGGCGGCTCCGGCCGGGGGCATCGCTGACCCGCAGCGCGGGCGTTAGGCGGCCGGCAACGCCGCTCCTGGAGCCGTCAGAAGCCTTCGCGCTCGAGGCGCTTGCGCTCCATCTTGCGGGCGCGTCGGACGGCCTCGGCAGCCTCGCGCGCCTTGCGCTCGGAGGGCTTCTCGTAGTGGCGGCGCAGCTTCATCTCGCGGAAGATGCCCTCGCGCTGCATCTTCTTTTTTAGCGCCTTGAGCGCCTGGTCGACGTTGTTGTCGCGGACAAGAACCTGCACTGTGCCGTGAACTCCTGCTGCCCCGTCCACCGTCGCCGGACCGGGGTTCCTTCGTGGCAGAGCCGGATCGGCCGGAGGATCGTATCGATCCGCCGCCGAGCCGGTCTTCGAGAGGGGCGTGGCATAGCACGGCGGCCGGCAGTTGCACAAACCCTTCTCCGGTCTCATCTGCTGTGCGCAGCCGCCGAACCGGAGCCGTGCATGGCCTTGCTCAAGATCGCCCGCATGGGTCACCCGATCCTGCTCGCCCGCGCAGCCGAGGTGCCCGAGCCGGGTGCTGCCTCGGTGCGCGCCCTGATCGACGACATGATCGAGACCATGCACGACGCGCGCGGCGCCGGGCTCGCGGCACCCCAGGTGCATGTCGGGCTGCGCGCCTTCGTCTACAGCGTGCCCGAAGCCCGCAGCACCGGTCCCGACGACCCGCCGCTGCCGGTGCAGGCGCTGATCAACCCGCGGATCACGCCGCTCGGCGACGAGATGGTGCACCGCGTGGAAGGCTGCCTGTCGATCCCCGGCCTGCGCGGCGCCGTGCCGCGTCATCTCCGGGTGCGCTACGAGGGCTTCGACCGCGAGGGCGCTCCGGTCCGCGGCGAGGCCGGGGGGTTCCTGGCGATGGTGCTGCAGCACGAGCACGACCACCTGGACGGGATCCTCTACCCGATGCGCATGACCGACCTGACCCGCCTCGGCTTCGAGGACGAGCTCGCGCGCCATGGCATGCCGGCATGAGGCTCGGGATCGGCCTCGCGGTACTGGTGCCCCGATTGCTGCCGGGCCTGATCGATGCGGCGCAACGGGCCGCGGTCACGGATTTCCCCGGACCGATCGAGCGCAGCGAGGCGCGCGACGCCGCCCTGCTGGCGATGCTGCCGCACGTGGCCGCCCATGGCTGGAGCGTCCGCGCGATCCGCGCCGCCGCCGGCCCGGACGCCGACCTGCTGTTCCCCGGCGGCGGCGCAGAGATGGTCGAGGCGCATGCCGATCTCGGCGACCGGCGCATGGAGCAGGCGGCCGACGGGATCCTCGAGACCAGGCTGAGTGCGAGGGTACGCGGCCTGATCCTGCTGCGCCTGCGGCAGGCGGAGGGCGAGCGCGAGGCGATCCGGCGCGGCCTGTCGGTGCTGTCGTTGCCGGGCCATAGGCTCGCCGGGCTGCGCAGCATCGCCCGCACGGTGGACTGCATCTGGCACGCGGCGGGGGACTCCGCCGCCGACATGAGCTGGTACAGCAAGCGTGCGATCCTGAGCGGGATCTATGCGGCGACCCTGTTGTTCTGGCTGCGGGACGAGAGCGGCGGTCCGGCCACCGAGGCGTTCCTGGATCGGCGCATGGCCGAGCTCGGACGCTTCGGCCGCGCCACCGGGGCGCTGCGTCGCGGCGTCGGCTACGCCGCGAGCCGTGCCGCGACCTGGTCCGGCGGCATGCGCACCAGCGCCTCGTAGTCCGCGAGCAGCAGCTCGCTCAGCGGTCCGGGCGCGAACCGCAGCTCCCCGATCTGGCGCACCGGCGTCACCTCGGCGGCGGTGCCGGCGAGCAGCACCTCGCTGGCCTGCGCCATCTCCTCGGGCAGGATGACCCGCTCGATCACCGCGATGCCGCGCCGGCGGGCCAGCGCGATGACCGTGCGCCGGGTGATGCCGTCGAGGAAGCAGTCCGGCACCGGCGTGTGCAGCGCGCCGTCGATGGCGAAGAAGATGTTCGCACCGGTGGCCTCCGAGACCTGGCCGCGCCAGTCCAGCATCAGTGCGTCGTCGAAGCCGGCTGCCTCGGCGTCGTTCTTGCACATGGTGCCGATCATGTAGAGGCCGGCGGCCTTGGAGCGGGTCGGCGCAGTCTCCGGATGCGGGCGCTTCCAGCTGCCCATCGCCAGGCGTACGCCCTTGAGGCGGTCGGCGCCGAACAGGTTCGGCCAGGACCAGGCGGCGATCATCAGGTGGATGCTGGTGTGGCGCGCCGAGACCGAGAGCTGTTCGGCGCCGCGCCAGGCCAGCGGACGCACGTAGCCGTCGGTCAGCCCGTTCGCCTCCAGCACCTCGATGCAGGCGTCGTCGATCTGCTGCGCCGAGAACGGCAGCGCGAAGCCCAGGATGCGGCCGGATTCGATCAGGCGCTCGGTGTGCTCGCGCAGCTTGAAGATGTGGCCGTTATAGGAGCGCTCGCCCTCGAACACGGCGCTGCCGTAGTGCAGCCCGTGCGACAGCGCGTGCAGCTTGGCGTCGCGCCAGGGGATCAGCGCGCCGTCCCACCAGATCCGGCCATCCCTGTCGTCGAAGGGCACCAGCGCCATCTGCATCGCTCCCGGCGACCGGCCGCAGGGCGGGACGCCAACGGAGCACCTAGAAGCCCTCTTCCTTCAAGTCAATGAAGCTGTCTTAACTCCGGCTCGCAGGATCGACCGGAGGTCGGGAGCGAACCCATGGAGGCCAAGCTGCTGACGCGCCAGAACGCTCGTGAGCCAAGCCGCGATCCGGCCCGCGAGGCCGCACCGCCGGAACCCGGCGGCGGCGCGGGCACCGGCGTGCTGTTCCTGCGCGAGGAGCAGATGCGGCTCGCCCAGGACCTGTTCTTCCTCGCCTACCGCGATCTGGCGGCGACCGCCGATGCGGTGCTCGAGGAGCTCGGCCTCGGCCGCGCGCACCACCGCGCGCTGCACTTCATCGCGCGCCGCCCGGCGATCACGGTCAGCGAGCTGCTGGCGCTGCTGCGCATCACCAAGCAGAGCCTCGCACGGGTGCTTGGCGAGCTGATCGGCCGCGGCTACGT
>CAXTOC010000314.1:0-3089 GCA_964245725.1 uncultured Acetobacteraceae bacterium
AGCGCGGGGTAGCAGATCGCTGGGCGCAGGTTGGCGTAGAGCTTCATCTCCTTGCGCAGGCGCAGCAACCCGGCCTCGGGCCGCACGGGATAGGGCACGCCGTCCCACTTCGGCCCGCCCACGGCGCCGAGCAGGACGGCGTCGGCACCTTGCGCCAGCGCCATGTCGCCCTCGCTGATCGGCACGGCGTGGCGCGAGCAGCCCTGGCCGGAGCCGGAGGCGCTCGCCCAGGCTCCGGCCGACACCGCCTGGCGGCCGGTCGGTTCGGTGCTGCACGTGTTCACCCACTTCGCCCTGACGCTCGACGTCTATGCCGGGTCGGTCGCGCGCGTGCCGGCGGCGCTGCTCGAGCACGGCTTCCTGCGCGCGCCCGACGCGCTGGCGGGGGAGGCGCTGCCCTCGCTGATGCGCAAGTGCCTGGCGCTCGCCGACGCGTAACGATTCCGCTTCCGGGCGGGTTGGGACAGCTATGCTGCGCCCCTATCGTCCCGGCCCCGGAGATGCGCCCGTGAAGCGGTTCGCCCTGTCCCTGCTGCTGCTGCTCTGCGCCTGCGACCCCGACGTGCTGATGCGCGGCTACGTGGAGGTCGCCGAACCGGGCGGCGGGATGCAGAAGGTGCACATGGTGTGCCGTCGGATCTACGATCCGGACAGCCACACGCTGAGCCTGACCGGGGTCACGCTGCCCGTGGACTCCGTGATCAAGCCGCAGCTCGGCGGGTTGTCGATGGGCGACACCGCCCAGGCGGTGACGGACCAGATCAGGGGGATCGACCTGCAGCAGATCGCGCTGTGCGAATCCATCATCCTCGATCCGACGCAGGCCGACATCCGGCAGGCGTTCAAGGACTATATCGGCGTCAACGGCTACCTGACCGAGCAGATACGCACGCTGAACAGCTCGACGACGCCGGAACAGTATCAGGACGCGGCGGAAGCGCTGATCCGCACCCCGGCGACCGTGGCCCCGTCCACGGCGACGGCGGTGCAGGACGCGGCCTCGATCAGTCACACCGTCGCCCGCCTGCAGGCGCCGCCGCTGCAGACGTTTCCGGTGCAGCCGACCCTGTCGACCACCACCAGCCTGCTGCTCGACCCGCGCACCTGACCGTCAAGAGCCGGTCGCTGGAACGATGATCCCGCTCTAGCCGAACAGGCCGCCCCCGGTCGGGTCGGTCAGCCCGTTCAGGGTGATGGTGGCACCATCGCCGAAGCGCAGCACGGTGGCGCCACCGGTGACGGCGATGGCGGTCGGGGCGCCCCCGCCGATCCGGTCGGTGCCTTCGCGGAAGCCGGTGATCGCCATGCTGCTGCCGGCCTGCTCGACGAAGAGGTCCGCACCTCCGCTGCCCCCGAACAAGGCCGAGCTGCCGCCGCCGCCGGAGATGGTGGCGGTGCCCAGCCCGGTGAGCAGCTGGCTCTGGCCGGTGCCCAGGCTCACCGCATCCGCGCCGCCGCCCAGGAAGAACCGGTCGGTGCCGCCGCCGGCGCCGCGCAGGGTCTGGTTGCCGCTTCCTGCCACGAGGTAGTCGTAGCCGCTGGCCGCCGCGAGCAGCGTGTCGTTGCCGCCGCCGCCGACCAGCACCGTGCCGATCCCGCCGGCGCTCAGGCTGTTGTGGCCGTCGCTGCCGCCGCCGTAGTAGCCGCCGCCGGCACCTCCGGTGATGGTGGCGCTGCCGGCGCCGCCCACCACGCTCGCCGCTTCCTGCGCCCCGGCATAGACGAAGCCGCCGCTGCCGCCGAACACGACGTCGCGCGAGCCGGCGACGCCGCCTGCGATGCTGGCGGAGCCGCTGCCCAGGATGAAGGTGGCGTCCTGGTCGGCCGACGCGGCGAGCGTCGCAGCACCCGCGAACACGGTGACGATGCCGTCCTGCAGCCGAGCCGTGCCGTCATCCAGCACGATCAGCCCGATGCCGCCGGGATAGTCGAGCGCGCCGCCGCTGCCGAACACGGTCGCCGGGGCGCCGGAGAGGGTTCCGGACACGGTCTCCCGGTTGCCGCCGATGTCGGTGACGACCGCCTGCGGCACGCCGTAGATCGCCTGCAGGCCCTGCATGTCGACCAGGGTGAGCCGCGGGTTCTCGGTGCTGGCGTAGGGATACATGATCGCGTTCGCGTCCACCGGATCGTGCGCGAGGCCGAGCGCGTGGCCGATCTCGTGCAGCGTGATCTGGTAGAGGGTGAGGCCGTCGGCGTAGGTCGGCGTGCCGCTGGCGTCGGAGTACGGATCCCGCGCAGGGTCGAGCAGCTGGATCACGACGTCGGGGACGAACCGGTCGGTCGTCGGATCGTAGTTGTACGTGGTCTCGCCGATGGTGTCGCCGCTGCTGGTCGAGGCCCCGAATATGCCCCAGCCGATGCGGATATCGACCGCGGCGCTGTCCTGCGGCGCGTAGACGAACTTTACGCCCGCGACCTGCGCCCACGCCTCGAAGGCGGATTCGACCACCGCCTGGGCGTCGGCTTGCGTGATCAGGTCGCTGAACGGGGCGTCGGCCTGATCCTGCGGCAGGGTGGAGGCGGCGAAGTCCCAGGTGATCGGCTGGACGGCCCAGGACTGGCCTTCGAGACGGTAGTTCGGCATCGCGACAGGGTCCCCGGGACGGGAGGCGAGCATGACGCGCCCGCGTCGCCCTGAACAGTCGGCCGAAGGGGTGAGAAGGCGCGGAACCGGCATGGCATGATGGCGGCCCGGACCGAAGCGGAGTTGCGGATGAACACCCTGCCCATGTTCCTCGACCTCGACGGACGCTCCGCGCTGCTGCTCGGGGAGGGCGAGGCGGCGGAGCGTCGCGCGCAGAGCCTGCGCGGGTGCGGCGCCGTGCTGCGCCGGGCGATGGGGTTCGAGGCCCCGCTGCTCGACGGCTGCGCGATCGCCGTGGGAGCGGCGGAAGGCGAGGCGCGGGGGGAGGGGCATCCGATGCAGCGCGCGCTGCGGGCGATGTCGGCGGCCGCGCGGTAATTGACGAGCTGACCGAGCTTGTTGGCGGTCCGCTTGACCCGTGACGCGGCGAACACGTCGTCGATCCACAGGAGATTGCGGCTCGCCTGCGGCATGACCGCGACGCCGTGGCGCGCCCCTGCCG
>CAXTOC010000315.1:0-3054 GCA_964245725.1 uncultured Acetobacteraceae bacterium
GGGCTGCACAACGCGGCCGCCGGCTACCAGGCGGTCTACGTGCTGGAGATCATTCTGTTGTTCGCGACCCTCGTCGCCCTCGGCCGGCTCGTCCGCTTCGACCGCGCCGCATCATTCCCGTCGCAGGAGGAAATCACGCCATGCTGAGAGGAGCCTTCACCGGCTATGTCGACGTCGCCCAGGTGACGCTGTACGTGTTCTGGGCGTTCTTCGCCGGGCTGATCGTCTACCTGCAGCGCGAGGGCAAGCGCGAGGGCTTCCCGCTGGTCTCCGATGTCCCAGGCCGGACCGACCAGCTGACCCTCGACAAGTACCCGCTGGTGCCGCCGCCGAAGCTGTTCCGCCTGTTCCACGGCGGCGACGTGCTGGCGCCGCAGCCCGAGCCCGCCGACCGGCTGGACACCGCGGTGCCGGCGGCGCGCTGGCCGGGTGCCCCGATCATCCCAGTGGGCGACCCGATGCTCGCCGGCGTCGGGCCGGGCTCGTGGGTGGACCGCGACGACGTGCCCGACCTGACCATCGACGGGCTGGTCAAGTTCAAGCCGCTTCGCATCGCACTGGAGTATCGCGTCGACCCGCACGTGGCGCAGCCGCAGGGCATGCGCGTGGTCGGCGCCGACGGCGTCGAGGCCGGCACCGTGGTCGATGTCTGGATCGACGAGATCGCGCATGAGATCGTGTTCCTCGAGATGGAGCTCGACGCCGTGCCGACGGCACTCGGCGAGGCCGAGCCGCGCTCCTCGCGGGTGCTGGTGCCGGCGCCGATGCTGCGCTACCGGCCGCGTCTGCGACAGGTGAGCGTGCGCGCGCTGCTGGCGCGGCACTTCGTCGACATCCCGCGCACCCGTCACCCCGACATCATCACCCGCATGGAGGAGGAGAGGATCCTCGCCTATTACGGCGGCGGCTATCTCTACGCGACCCCGGCGCGCCTGGGACCGCTTCTGTGAGCCGTCTGCGCGTCGTCCGCGACGTCAGGGGAGGCCGGCCCTACGGCCTCCCCGGGCCGCTGCCTGCGGGCGAGACGATCCTCTGGCAGGGCGCGCCGGACTGGCAGGCGCTGGCGCGGCGGGTGCTGCACGTGGGCAAGATCGCGGTCTATTTTGCGCTGCTGGCGGCCTGGTGCGCCGGATCGGCCTTGTTCTCGGCCTCGCCGCGGCTGTGGTACTCGATGGTCGCCCTGATCGTTCTGGGCACGATCTCGGTGGCGCTGCTCTGCCTGTTCGCCTGGCTGGTCGCGCGCACCACCGTCTACACCCTCACCGAGCGCCGACTCGTGCTGCGCATCGGCGTCGCCATGTCGGTGAGCATCAACCTGCCGTTCCGCTCCATCGAGTCCGCCTCGGTGCGGCTCTACCCCGACGGCAGCGGCGACATCCCGGTGCTGCTGGCCGGCCCGACCCGCATGGGCATCACGGTGCTGTGGCCGCACGTGCGGCCCTGGCGGCTGCAGCGGGTGCAGCCGATGATGCGCATGGTGCCGGACGCCGCACGGGTGGCGAACCTGCTGTCGCGCGCCCTGACCGCCAGCGCCAACCAGGCGGCACAGCCGGCGCCGGAGTTCGTGCCGGCGGCTTCGGCGCGGCCGGTGCGCGCCGAAGCTCATGCCTCCGTCGGAGCCTGAGGCGATGCCTGCCGTCGTGCGCAGCCCCTGGCTCGCCGGCCCGCCGCTGATCGCGGTCGCGGGGTTGGGCGCGATCGCGCTGGTGGCATTCTGGCCGGTGTCGGATGGGCGCACGACGGCGGCGGTGATCGCGTCGCGGCAGCTGCGCTTCATCGAGCGGCCCGGCGACCGGATGGCGATCGTCGACGCGGCCAACGGCCTGCAGGCGGGCGAGGTCCGCTCCACCGCCGACGGCTTCGTGCCCGGCGTGATGTACGGCATGGAGGTCGCGCGCCGGCGTTTCGGCGTCGCCCTCGATGCCCCGTACAAGCTGACCGAGCTGAGCGACGGCCGCGTGCTGCTGGCCGATCCGCCGACCCATAACGAGATCGATCTGGAGAGTTTCGGCACCGGCAACGCGCGGCAGTTCGCGGCCCTGCTGCACAGCAGGGAGATCGACGCCAGCCACGCACCGATCAGCCAGGGGTCAAGATGATGTTGGGATTGGGCGCCAGACGCATCGAGGCGACCTGCCTGGTCGAGATCGAGCAGAGCCCGCGCAGCTTCCACGCCTACGCGGTGCCGCAGGGGATCGCGATCGAGCCGGGCGACGAGGTGCTGATCCACGATGCGCCGACGCGTGTCGGCTACGGCGAGCGCCTGTCGCGCGAGTGCCGGATCACCGTCAGCCGGGCCGGCATGCTCAAGCGTGCCTGGACGCGGGCGACCTCGCTGTTCCTGCTGACGGGTCTGTACGAGGTCGGTTTCGAGGCGGGAGAGCAGGGATGAGCGAGACGATGGAGCCGCGCAAGGCGGAGACCTCGAGTGCGAGCACCGAGGCGGCGCGCGAGGACACTGTGCTGTCGCCGCGCTTCTACACCACCGACTTCGCCTACATGGACCGGATCGACGTGGGTCTGGTGCGGCGCGAGTGGGACGGGCTGATCGCCGAGCTGGAGCGCGACCCCAACCAGAAGCATTTCCTGCGCGACGAGCGCTTCGACCGCGACCTGGACAGCCTGGAGCCGGAGCTGCGCCGCGAGTTCCTCGACTTCCTGGTCAGCTCGGTGACCGCGGAGTTCTCCGGCTGCGTGCTGTACGCCGAGATCAAGAAGCGGATCACCAACCCCGACATCAAGGCGCTGTTCAGCTACATGGCGCGCGACGAGGCGAGGCATGCCGGCTTCATCAACGACTCGCTGAAGGATTTCGGCGTCGGCGTCGATCTCGGCTTCCTGGCACGGGTCAAGAAATACACCTACTTCAAGCCGAAGTTCGTGTTCTACGCGACCTACCTGTCCGAGAAGATCGGCTACGCCCGCTACATCACCATCTACCGCCAGCTGGAGCGCCACCCCGACCGGCTGTTCCATCCGATCTTCCGTTACTTCGAGAAGTGGTGCAACGACGAGTTCCGCCACGGCGAGGCGTTCGCGCTGCTGATGCGCGCC
>CAXTOC010000316.1:0-3043 GCA_964245725.1 uncultured Acetobacteraceae bacterium
GCGGGGGCGGGAACATCGCGGCCAGCGCGGTGCTCGCCATCGCCAGGATCAGCAGGAACCGCCAGGCGGGAGCGCGCCGCCACAGGCGGCCGAAGGGAGACATCGCCGCGCGCTCCGGCTAGCGCGAAGGGGGCTGGGACAGGGCGTCCCGGCGGGGGCGCCTGAGGCCCGTCATGCTAGAGCGCACGCTCCTGCGGATCGATCGCGCGTGAATCGGTGGCGTGCAGATCGGCGATCCGGGTGACGACGCCGGACTCCGCCTGCTCGAGCCGCACCCGCCGCGCCCCCTGCTGCCGCGCCTCGATCAGCCCGTCGCTGACCATCTCCTCGATCGAGCGCACCAGGTCGCGCGCGCTGGCGCCGTGCCCGAGCCGGTCCTGCTTTAGCATCACCTCGAACAGCAGGGCCGCATCGATGCCGCCCGGCGCGATCTCCAGGCCGTACTGGGCGATCATCGCCTCGATCTCGAGGGCGGCGACGCGGGCGATGTCGAGGCCCTCCAGCTTGCGGAACACGAAGATGCGGTCGATCCGGTTGAGCACCTCGGGCGCGAAGCCGGCCAGCTTGAGCGCCTCCACCGAGGCGGCGCGCATCGCCTCCGGATCGTGGCCGAGCCGGCCCTCGATCTCGGTGAGCATGTCGGTGGCGATGTTCGAGGTCAGCATGAAGATGGCGCGCGTGGTCGACACCGCCTGCCCGTTCGAGGCCTCGGTGACGTGGCCGTCGTTCCAGGCGGTCAGGAACTTCTTGAACACGTCCGGGTGCGCCTTCTCGATCTCGTCGAGCAGCACCACCGCGTCGGGCGTCTCCTTCAGCCCGCCGGTCAGCTTGCCGTAGCTGTCCGAGCCGACATAGCCCTTGGGTGAGCCGAACAGCTGCGTCGCCGCGTGCGGCGAGCTCATCTGGGTCATGTCGAAATGCAGCAGCTTGCGGCCGAGTGCCGCCGCCAGCCGCTTGCTCAGGTAGGTCTTGCCGGTGCCCGGGGGGCCGGCGAGCAGGAAGATGCCGACCGGCTTGCCGCGCACCTGCAGGGCGAGGCGGCGTCGCAGCTGCTGCGCCACGTCCTCGCAGACCTGGTCCTGCCCGATCACCTGGTCGCGCAGCGTTTGCGCCAGCGCCTGGGCGTCGATGAAGGTGGCGCGCTCCTGCTGCGAGAGCAGCTGCTCGAGTGCCGCGCGATTGGTCAGCCGGGCCAGAATATCCATCATCCACCCTCGACGCTTGCGCCGCTGCGCATGCAGGCTGCGGCCGACCGGGCCTGCGCGCCACTCGAAGGCGATCGAGGCCAGCACGAGCGCCCAGGCGCCGCCCGCGATCACACCATAGACCCAGCCGAGCCGGGTGAGCCAGGACAGCAGGCCGTTCCAGATGCCGCTCGGCGAGAGGTGCAGCTGCATGGCGATCTGCACGCTCGCCAGCGTCAGGAACGCCAGCATCATCAGCGGCATCAGCCGGGTGGCGGCGGGCAGCAGACCCTTCATTGCGCGACCACGCCCACGTCGAGCTCCTCGCCGGCCTGCAGCGTCGGCAGCGCCAGCGGCCCGGTCAGGGTGATCGCGCCGATGCCGACGCCGCCGGGCCGGGCATCCAGCAGGCGGAAGCGCAGGCTGCCGACCTGCGCCATCGGCACCGTCAGCACGATCGGCTGCATCGCCAGGTGCACGGTCTGGGTCAGGCCGTTGGCGTCGACCTGCAGCACGGCGCCGCTGCCGCCGTCGCGCTCGAACAGCGGCACCCGCACCAGACGCAGCCGTCGCCGCTCGACCGCCTGGGCCAGCGTCGACGCCTGCCGCGTCGGCAGGCCCATCGCCTGGACGGCCGGCAGCCCGGCGCCTACCGGCACCAGGCCCAGCTCGAGCAGGGCGCCGACCTGGTCCCGCGCCGCGGCACCACCCGACATGGCGAGCGGCGACAAGGCGGGAAACCAGCTCGCGATCCGCTCGGAGAACCGGACCCAGCCGCCGACCGCGACCAGCAGGGCGAGCATCACCGCGAGCACCCTCAGCCCGGCGCCGCGGGAGGACGCTGGAACCGGTTCGGCAAGCGGCGATGGTGCTCTGTCCATGGCGCGATGAAAGCAAGCGGCCGTCGACCGCGCAATCGCCGTAACCTTTCGCACCATGCGGAGGGGCGGCCGGCGAGCCTCCGCATCCCGGTCGCGCGACGGTCACGCGCTGTTGCTTGACATCATCGTTCGCCGCGGCACGATCGGTGCATGAGCCGCAGACAGCTTCGAACCGGGTTGCTCGCCCTGGCGCTCGCCGCCGCGGCACAGGCGGCCTTGGCGCAATCGAGCGGCGGCGGCCGCGACTCCCCGAGGGCGATCCGGCTCCGCTACACGCTCTACGGCCACGGCTTCCACGTGCTCAACGTGGTGGTCGAGCTGCGCCTCTCCGGGCAGGGCTACTCGGTAAGGCTGAACGACCGCACCGCGGGCTTCCTCGGCCTGATGCTGCACACCGACGTCACCTCGACCGCGACCGGCCGCTTCGCCTCCGGCGGCGTGCAGCCGGTGCGCTTCGAGAGCACCGGCTACTCGCGCGGCGCGCAGCGCCAGGCGGTGCTGGAGTACGCCCATGGCAATCCGACGGTGCGCGTGCTGACGCCGAACGAGCCGCGACGCGACCGTGTCGATCCCGCGCAGACCATGGGCAGCATCGACACCCTGAGCGCCATGGCCGACATGGTGCACGAGGTGCAGCAGGACGGTCGTTGCGACGGCCGCGCCCTGGTGTTCGACGGGCTGCGGCTGACCCAGGTCAGCGCCCGCACCATGGGCCGGCAGACGGTGCCCCCGGACGGACGCTCGCCCTATGGCGGCACGGCGCTGCGCTGCGACTTCGTCAGCCTGCAGGTCGGCGGCTTCCTGCACAACGACGAGGAGGCGCGCATGCGCAAGCCGCAGCACGGCACCGCCTGGGTGGCGCCGGTCGAGCAGGGTCTGCCGGCGCTCCCGGTGCGCATCAGCTTCGAGAGCCCGCAGCTCGGCCTGGCGACGATGTTCCTGACGATCCGGAGCAAGCTGACGGCGGCCAAGATCGTG
>CAXTOC010000317.1:0-3028 GCA_964245725.1 uncultured Acetobacteraceae bacterium
CCCTCGTCCTTGTTGCCGGCGCTGTCGACGCCGACGGCGATGTCGGCGGACTGCGCGTGCAGGTAGTTGTGGAACTCGGCGGCGCGCCAGGAGAAGCCCTTCTGGTCGTAGCCGATGTCGTGCACCGCGTCGCGCACCGCGTGCTCCAGGTCCTCGCCGGTCACCGCGTCGGCGCCGCGCACCTCCCCGGCCAGCACGATACGGTTGGTGGTGACCAGGGTCTCGCAGGCGACGCGCGCCTCCGGATCGGCGCGCAGGTAGGTGTCGAGGACGGTGTCGCTAATGCGGTCCGCGACCTTGTCCGGATGTCCTTCGGACACGGATTCCGAGGTGAACAGGAAATCGCCCTTGTCGCGCATGCTGATCCTTCCGGGCGACCCATGGGCGGCCGCGCTAGCGGGTCCATGTGGAGGAAAGCGCCGGGGCGGTCAAGAACATTGCGTTATCCGCTTGGTCAGGCCTCCAGCAGCGCGCGCGCCTGCTTCAGGTCTGCCACGAAGGCGGCGTACTCCCGGCGCTTGGCGTCCTCGTCGGGCAGGCGCAGCAGGTAGGAGGGGTGCACCGTGACCAGTCCCTGCTGGTTGCCGTCGAGCGCGATCGGCCGGCCGCGCTCGCGCGAGATGGTCACCGCCCGCCCCAGCACGGCACGCGCCGCGGTCACGCCCAGCATCACCAGCAGCGCCGGCGCCACGATGCGGCGCTCCTCGCTGAGCCATCCGGCACAGGCGACGACCTCGGTCTGGTCCGGCTTCTGGTGGATGCGCCGCTTGCCGCGCGCCTCGAACTTGAAGTGCTTGACCGCATTGGTCACGTAGACGATCTGCCGGTCGATGCCGGCCTCCAGGATGGCGCGGTCGAGCATCTGCCCGGCCGGCCCCACGAACGGGCGGCCGGCCAAGTCCTCCTGGTCGCCCGGCTGCTCGCCGACCATCATCATGCGCGCGTCCGAAGGTCCCTCGCCGAACACGGTCTGCGTCGCCGGCTCCCAGAGCGGGCAACGGCGGCAGGCCGCCGCCTCGTGGCGCAGCGCCTGCATCGGGCCCGCCTCGGGGATCGAGTGGCGCAGCTCGCTGCCGATCGGCGCTGCCTGCGGGATCGGCCGGGCCGTCGGTGTGGTCACGGGCATGGTGTTCTGCTCCAGCATGGTTTGCGTCCGCCCGGCGGCGCTGCGCACCAGCTCCGGGATCGCGGCGGCCTCCGGCAGGTTGCGCCAGTACTTGCGTGGCATCTCCGAGGTCATGGCCGAGAGCTTCAGCCGCGCCGGATTGAAGATCGCGCCGAAATAGGCGCGCCAGTAGCGCTCCAGCGCGTCGTCGTCGGGCACCTCGGCGCGATCCGCACCCGGACCGAACTGGCACTCGCGGCCGGTCCAGTGCAGGCTGCGATAGGGGGTCAGGATCGAGAACACCATGGTGGCGAAGCGCCGGATGAAGAAGTCCGCGTTGGCCTCGACGATGAAGTGCTCGGGCTCGAACCAGGCGACGTAGCGGGTCTCGTCCTGCATCGTCACCGCGCGGAAGCGCAGGAAGGCGCGCATCTTGTGGGTGTCGCGGCGCACCGACTGCGCGAGCTGCCGTGCCCGGGTCACCATCGGGTCGGTCACGTCCTGCACGATGGTCCGCTCGCCCTGCCGCACCCGCCAGATCAGCCCGTAGAGCAGGGCGAAGCGCTCCGGGTCACGGGCCTGGATCACCGTCTGCGCCAGCTCGACGAGCGGCCGCGGCACCGAGAAGGCGGGCGCGGGTGCCGCGGCCGGATCGGGGGGCGCTGCGTCGGAGGAGAACAGGTCGTCCGGCGCGCCGACCGACCACAGCACCTGCTCCGGAGGGACGTCGCCGGTGGCCAGGCGGCGCGCGGCGTTGCGCCAGCCCTCGAAATCGACCTGATGGGCCAGCGCGATGCTCTGCATCCGCTGTCAAAGCAGGGAGAGCTGCGCCGGTTTCCTGCTCAGCCGCGCCGCGAGTCGCGCGCTGTCGAGTTCGGCGCGCGGCGCATGATCGGCGGCGACGACGAAGGGGGCGATCGCCGCCAGCGACAGGCGCAGCCGGGCCAGGTCGTCCATGCGTAGGCGGCGGTGCCGTCGCGCGCCCAGGATGCGGTCCACCGACTTCACCCCGAGCCCCGGGACGCGCAGCAGGGCCTCGCGGTCGGCGCGGTTGACGTCGACCGGGAACATCTCGCGGTGCAGCAGCGCCCAGGCGAGCTTGGGATCGCGCTCCAGCTCGAGGTTGCCGGCCTGGTCGGTGGTCAGCTCGTCGACGCCGAAGCCGTAGAAGCGCAGCAGCCAGTCCGCCTGGTACAGCCGGTGCTCGCGCAGCAGCGGCGCCGGACGCGCCGGCAGCACCGCCGAGGCATCCGGGATCGGCGAGAACGCCGAGTAGTACACCCGGCGCAGCCCGTAGGCGCCGTAGAGGTTGCTGCTGGCGCGCAGGATGGTGCGGTCGGAGCTCGCATCGGCGCCGATGATCATCTGCGTCGACTGCCCGGCGGGGGCGAAGCGGGCGGGCTTGGCGCGCCCTGGCCGGGTCTTCTCCCGCGACGCGTCGATGCCGAGCCGGATGCGCCCCATCGACCGTCGTATGCCGCCCATGTCCTTCTCCGGGGCATAATCCGACAGCGCCTGCTCGGTGGGCAGCTCGACGTTGATCGACAGCCGGTCAGCCCAGCGGCCGGCCTCCTCCAGCAGCAGCGGGTCGGCGTCGGGGATCGTCTTGAGGTGGATGTAGCCGCGGAAACCGTGCTGCTCGCGCAGGGTGCGCGCCACCCCGATCACCTGCTCCATCGTGTAGTCCGGCGAGCGGATGATTCCCGACGACAGGAACAGCCCCTCGATGCAGTTGCGCCGGTAGAAGCCCAGCGTCAGCCGCACCACCTCGTCGACGGTGAAGCGTGCCCGCTGCACGTTCGACGAGGCGCGGTTGATGCAGTAGGCGCATTCGTACAGGCAGGAGTTGGTCAGCAGGATCTTGAGCAGCGAGATGCAGCGCCCGTCCGGCGCGTAGGCGTGGCAGATGCCCATGCCCTCCGT
>CAXTOC010000318.1:0-3024 GCA_964245725.1 uncultured Acetobacteraceae bacterium
GCTCTACGCCGCGGTGGAGCTGCAGAAGGTGTTCGCGGACTCCAAGAGCTTCGCCGACGCGGTGCCCGACGAGCCGCCGGCCTCGATCCTCGCCGCCTACCTGCACGCCCGCGGCCAGCCCGGCTTCGACCTGCGCGGCTTCGTGGACCGCCATTTCCACATCATCCCGCGCCGGAGCGCACCGTATCGTGTCACTCCCGAGCAGGGCGTGCGAGGCTACATCTCCGACATGTGGGACGTGCTGCGTCGCGAGCCCGACGAGGGTCGCGACTTCTCCTCGCTGCTGCCGCTGCCCTACCCGTACATCGTCCCCGGCGGCCGGTTCAGCGAGATCTACTACTGGGACAGCTACTTCACCATGCTCGGCCTCGAGCAGGACGGCCACGCCGGGCTCGCGCGCGACATGGTGCGCAACATGGCCTCGCTGATCGACCGCTACGGGCACGTGCCGAACGGCAACCGCACCTACTATCTCAGCCGCTCCGAGCCGCCCTTCTTCGCCTGCATGATCGACCTGATCGCGGCGCACGACGGAACGCGGGTCTATACCGCCTACCTGCCGGAGCTGCGGCGCGAGTACGAATACTGGATGGACGGCGCCGCGGGCCTGGCGCCGGGCCAGGCGAGGCGCCACGTGGTGCGGCTCGATGACGGCACGCTGCTCAACCGCTACTGGGACGATCGCGACGTCCCGCGCGACGAGGCGTACCGCGAGGACGTGGCGACCGCCGCGTCGAGCAGCCGGCCGGCCGCCGATCTCTACCGCGACCTGCGCGCCGGCGGCGAGACCGGTTGGGACTTCAGCTCGCGCTGGCTCGCCGACGGCCTGCACCTGAACACGATCCGCACCACGCGGCTGCTGCCGGTGGATCTGAACAGCCTGCTCGCGCACATGGAGCAGACGCTGTCGTTGGCCTATGGGCTGCGCGGCGATGCGGCGGACGCGGTCGCCTACCGGAGCCGCGCGCTGCTGCGGATCGCCGCGATCCGGCGGCTGATGTGGCAGCCAGGCCTCGGCGCGTTCACCGACTACGTGTGGACCGAGCGCGCGCCGGCGCGGATCCTGTCGGCGGCGACGGTGGTGCCGCTGTTCTTCCACCTCGCCAGCGACGAGCAGGCCGGGATCATCGCCGCCACCGTGCGCGCGCGGCTGCTCGGCCCGGGCGGCATGGTCACCACCGCGGGCGAGGCGTCCGAGGCCGGGCAGCAGTGGGACAGCCCCAACGGCTGGGCGCCGATGCAGTGGATGGCCGTGATCGGCCTGCGCGGCTACGGCCAGGACGAGCTGGCCCGCACCATCGCGTCGCGCTGGATCGAGCGCGAGATCGCGGCCTATGCGAGCTCCGGCGTGCTGCTCGAGAAGTACGACGTCGAGGCGCCGGATCGCGCGGCGCTGACCGGCGGCGCCGCCGGATCGGGCGGCGAGTACCCGCTGCAGGTCGGCTTCGGCTGGACCAACGGCGTGCTCACCAGCCTGATCAACCTGTATCCGCGTCGCGCCGAGGCCAGCCTGGTGCGGCATCCGCAGGCCGCGCGTTGAGCGGCGTGGCTGCGCGCGGCTCGCTGCCGCGCCGCGCGGCGGTGCTCGGGCTGCTGATCGCGGTCGGCGCGTTCGCCATCGACCTGTACATCCCGAGTTTCCCGGCGATCGCGCGCGACCTGCACGCCTCCCCCGGCCGGGTGCAGCTCAGCATGACCGGCTACTTCCTGTCGCTGGCGATCGGACAGGTGTTCTACGGCCCGCTGTCCGACGCGGTCGGCCGCCGCCGACCGATTCTGCTCGGCCTCGCGCTGTTTGCCGTGGCCTCGGCGGCGGCGGCGGCGGCGCCCTCGATCGAGACGCTGATCGTGGCACGCTTCTTCCAGGGGCTCGGCGCCGCCGCGACCGCCGTGGTGCCGATGGCGGTGATACGCGACCAGTACACCGGTCCGGACGCCGCCCGCCTGCTCTCGCTCGCCATGCTGTCGCTGAGCGTCTCCCCGATCCTCGCACCCGCCTGCGGCGGGGTGCTGGCGCAGTTTGCCTCGTGGCGGCTGATCTTCGTCGTGCTGATCGTCATCGCGGCACTGGCGGCGATCATGACGCTGCGGCTGCTGCCCGAGACGCTGCCGCCCTCGGCGCGGGTGCGCAGCGGGCCGCTGCGCATCGCCGCCAGCTACGTCGGGCTGCTCGGAGACCGCCGCTTCATCGTGCCGATCCTGATCGCCGGCAGCGCCCAGGCGGTGCTGTTCACCTTCATCTCCGGCTCGCCGTTCGTGCTGGTGACGCTGCACCGGATGCCGCCGATCCGCTACGGCGTCCTGTTCGCCCTGCACGCGGCCGCCCTGATCGGGATCAGCCAGTTCAACGCGCCGATGCTGCGTCGGCTCGGCACGCGCCGGCTGATCGGCGTCGGCTCGCTCGGCGTCGCCGCGGCGACGGTGGCGCTGGCCTGCCTGGTGGCCGCCGGGATGACCGCGCTGTGGCCGTTCGTGCTGCTCACCCTGATCACGTTCACCGGACTCGGCCTGATCATGGCGCCGGCGTTCCTGGCCGCGATGGAGCCGTTCGGGGCGATCGCCGGCGCGGCGGCTGCGATCGGCGTCGCCACCGAGCTGGCGCTGAGCACGAGTGCGACCTTCCTGCTCGGCATCAGCGCCGACGGCAGCGCGCGGCCGATGACCATCCTGATGGCGCTCGCCGCCTGCGGCGCGGTGCTGGGCTGGATTTTTCTGTCCATACCCGCGCCGGCCGGAACGCCGGGCGGCCCTGCGCGATAGATCGTCACGCAACAGCAATGGAGGCGGCGATGGCCAAGGAACCGAAGCCGGGCGACAAGGTCGCCTGGAAGACCGCGCAGGGACAGACCCGCGGCACGGTCGAGAAGAAGATCACGTCGGAGACCAAGATCAAGGGTCACGCCGCCAAGGCGACCAAGGACGACCCGCAATACGTGGTCAAGAGCGAGAAGACCGGCGCCAAGGCCGCGCACAAGCCGGACGAGCTGAAGAAGTAGCGGCCGCGGGCGCGGCGCCCCGGCCTGG
>CAXTOC010000319.1:0-1532 GCA_964245725.1 uncultured Acetobacteraceae bacterium
CTCCGGCATCAGCCGGCGCACGTGCGCCACGCCCTGGGCCACCGCCCACAGCTTGCCGCTCCAGCCGGGCGGCGGGTCGGTGCCGTCGAGCACGTGCAGGTGCGGCGAGTTCAGCTCGCGCGCGACCGCGCCGGTGCCGTCGCTGCTGCGATCGTCGACCAGCACCACGCCGTACGGGCCGGGATAGTCCTGCGCCAGCAGCGACAGCAGGCTGTCCTGCACCTGGAGCGCCTCGTCGCGCGCCGGCACCACCACGCACAGCGCCGGCCAGGTGGTGGCGTCGGGCCGCACCGCCGAGCGCACCGGCGCCAGCACCGGCCCGGACTGCCAGAAGCGGCCGTGCAGCAGCACCAGCCCGAGCCAGATCAGCAGCGACAGCAGCGCGAGCGGCAGCACCGGCGTCAACCCAGCATGCCGTGTCCGGCGAACCACGCCACCGCGTCGACCACCGCCTCGCGCGCCGGACGCGGCGCGTAGCCGAGTGCCGCGCGCGCCTTGTCGGACGAGAAGAACATCTTCTTCCTCGACATCGCCAGCATCTCGCGCGTCACCCTGGGCTCGACGCCGAAGCCGCGCGACGCCCACTCCGAGGCCAGCGCCACCGGCCACAGCACCGACTGCGACAGCCGGATGCGCGGCGGACGCACCCCGGCCGCCTCGGAGACGGCGGCGAACAGGTCGCGCAGCAGCATGTCCTCGCCACCGAGTATGTAGCGCTCGCCGATCACGCCGCGCTCGTAGGCCAGCGCGTGACCCTCCGCCACGTCGTCGACATGCACGATGTTCAGCCCGGTCTCGACGTAGGCCGGCATCCTGCCCGCTGCCGCATCGGCGATCATCAGCCCGGTGGGCGTGGGCTTGATGTCGCGCGGGCCGACCGGGGTCGAGGGGTTGACGATCACCGCCGGCAGGCCGCGCTCGCGCACCAGGCGCAGCACCTCCTGCTCGGCGCGGTATTTCGACCGCTTGTAGATGCCGATCACCGCGTGCTCGTGCACCGGCGTGGTCTCGTCGGCGACCGTGCCGTCGCCGACCAGCCCGAGTGCCGCCACCGACGAGCAGTAGACGATGCGCTCCACCCCGGCCTGCTGCGCCGCCAGCATCAGCCGACGCGTGCCCTCGACGTTGGCCTGCATCATCGTCGCCGGATCCGGCACCCACAGCCGGTAGTCGGCGGCGACGTGGAACAGGGCGCGGCAGCCGCGCACGGCGTCGGAGAAGCCTTCCGGACGGGTCAGGTCGCCCTCCGCCAGCTCGGCCTCGATCCCGTCCAGGTTGCGCCGGTCGCTGCCGCGTCGCACCAGCAGGCGCTGCGCGTGGCCGCGCGCCGCGTGCGCGCGCGCCACCGCGGAGCCGACGAAGCCGGTGGCGCCGGTGACCAGGGTCGGGGCGTCGTTCATGCGTGGAGCCGTTCCAGGATGGACGTGCGGGTGTATAGCGTCGCGCACCGTATTCAGGAAGCAAGCGCCGGCGGCGCGGCCCTTGACCCTTCGGGGCGTTAGGCCCCAGACCCCGACGGGATGTCCGGGAGC
>CAXTOC010000319.1:1615-3015 GCA_964245725.1 uncultured Acetobacteraceae bacterium
TGCGCGACGGGACCATCTCGGAGGAGCTCGTGGGCTGCGACCTGTCGCCCGAGGTGCGCGAGCGGGCGCGCGCCCTCGGCCTCGCGCATCGCATCGAAGCCGATCCGGCCGAAGCGGTCGCCGGCGCCGACGGCGTGCTGCTGTGCGTGCCGGTGGGCGCGCTGGGCGGCGTGGCGGCGGCGATCATGCCGCACCTGGCGCGTGGCGCGATCCTCAGCGACGTCGGCTCGACCAAGCAGTCCATGCTCCGCGAGATCCTGCCGATCCTGCGCGACGACGTGGCCCTGGTGCCGGGGCATCCGCTGGCGGGGACGGAGTACTCCGGGCCCGATGCGGGCTTTCCCACCCTGTTCGAGGGCCGCTGGTGCCTGCTGACGCCGCCCGACGGCACCGACCGCGAGGCCGTGGCGCGCATCGAGCGGCTGTGGCGGCGGTGCGGCGCCATGACGCGGGAGATGGACGCCGCCCACCACGACCGGGTGCTGGCGATCGTCAGCCACCTGCCGCACCTGCTCGCCTTCACCATCTGCGGCACCGCCGACGACCTCGCCGACGAGACCCGCGGCGAGGTGCTGGAGTTCGCCGCCACCGGCTTTCGCGACTTCACCCGCATCGCCGCATCCGACCCGGTGATGTGGCGCGACATCTTCCTCAACAACCGCGAGGCGCTGCTGGAGATGCTGGCCCGCTTCACCGAGGACGCCCAGGCGATGGCGCGCGCGATACGCTGGGGCGACGACGGCTTCATCGTCGACCGGATCGAGCGCGGCCGGGCCATCCGGCGCAGCCTGATCGAGCTCAAGCAGGCATGACCGTAGGGCCGCAGGCGCCGCCGGCCGCGCCGCCCCGGCTGCTCCTCGGCCATCCCCGCGGGCTTGCCTTCCTGGTGTTCGCCGAGGGTTGGGAGCGCTTCTCGTACTACGGCATGCAGGCGCTGCTGGTGCTCTACATGAGCCACCACCTGCTGCTGCCGGGCCATGTCGGACGCGCCGTCGGCTTCGCCGGGTTCCGTGCCGCGATCGAGTCCCTCTACGGGCCGCTCTCCACGCCGGCGCTGGCCTCGGTGATCTTCGGGCTCTATGCCGGCGGCGTCTACCTGACCCCGCTCGCCGGCGGCCTGCTCGCCGACCGCCTGCTCGGCCGCACCCGCACCGTGACGCTCGGCGCGCTGCTGATGGCGGCCGGCCACTTCCTGATGGCGTTCGACGCCTCGTTCCTCGTGGCACTCGCCTGCCTGCTGGTCGGCGTCGGCTGCTTCAAGGGCAACATCTCCAGCCAGGTCGGCGAGCTCTACCCGCCGGGCGACCTGCGCCGCGCCGAGGCGTTCCAGGTGTTCCTGGTCGCGGTGAGCGTCGCCGTGATCATCTCGCCGCTGGTCTGCGGCACGCTCGGCCAGGAGC
>CAXTOC010000320.1:0-3013 GCA_964245725.1 uncultured Acetobacteraceae bacterium
CAACGACGCCTGGTACGGCGACAGCGCCGGCCCGCGGCAGCACCTCGCCGCCGCCCGGATGCGCGCCGTCGAGGAGGGCCTGCCGATCGCCCGTGCCGCCAACACCGGCATCTCGGCCGCCTACGACGCGAAGGGGCGCGAGATCGCGCGGCTTGGCTGGGGACGGCCGGGCAGCCTGGCGGTGGGGCTGCCGCCACCGCTGCCGCCGACGCTGTTCAGCCGCTACGGCATCGCGATCCCGGCTCTGCTGGCGGCCCTCGCCTGCGCCTCGGCGGCGAGACCGCGACGGCGGCTGCGCGGCGGATCTCGCAAATGATCCGGTGGCAGCCGAAGCCCTCTCAAGTTTGACGCGAGTCGGCCGAACTTGACACTTCAAGGTTGCGCCACTACGTCTAGGACACCAGTAAGTCGAGGCATCCATGGGACGAGGTCCGATCAGTAGGAGCGCCGGGCTGCCAGCCGGCGACCTCCCGGCCGCCGATCGCGAAGCCGGTCCCAGCCCGATCGACGTGCATGTCGGCAGCCGCATCCGCCTGCGCCGCACCCTTCTTGGCATGTCCCAGGAGCGGCTGGGCGACTCTCTCGGCCTGACCTTCCAGCAGGTGCAGAAGTACGAGCGCGGCGCCAACCGGGTCGGCGCCTCGCGCCTGTTCGACCTCTCGCGCGTGCTCGACGTGCCGGTGAGCTTCTTCTTCGACGACCTGCCAGCACCCTACGCCGCCGGCGCCCGCGTCGGCATGCAGCAGGTCGGCGGCTTCGCGGAGTCCCAGGAGGGGTTCGGCGGCAGTGACGACCTGTTCACCCGCAAGGAGACGGTCGACCTGGTGCGCGCCTACTACCGGATCAGCGAGCTGCCGGTGCGCAAGCGCGTGCTCGACCTGATCAAGTCCATGGGGCCGTCGGATCGCGGAGTCGAATGACTACTCGCGGCGCAGCACCGCGTCGTTGACGAAGCTTGACAGCCGGCCTGCGACGAAATCGCGCTTCAGCGCCGCCTCGTCGTACTCGTTGCGCACCCAGTCCAGGAACGTGAGCCGGCCTTCCGCCTCCCGCTGGTAGCGCAGGAAGAAGGCGTCGAGGATGCCGGTGCGCGAGCGGCTGAAGTGACCGAAGCGCCATGACAGCTGGCCCAGCGCCGCGGCCGCGGAGCCACCCTCGAACAGCAGCACCAGCCCCGCGGCCAAGCCGGCGCGGTCGGCGCCGGACTTGCAGTGCATCAGCACCGGGAAGGCAAGCCCGCGATACAGCGCCTCGAAGCGCAGGATCCGGTCACGATGCGGCGCGCCGCGGCTCTCGAACGCCATGTCCAGGTGCGCGAGCCCGAGCTGGCGGGTCGCCTCGCGCGACAGCGCATCCGAACCGCAGCGACGATGCCCGCGCAGGTTGACTACGCTGCGCAGGCGATAGCGTGCGGCCAGCTCCGACAGACGCGCCGGGGTCGGGTGGTTGCAGCGATACACACGGCCCGGCAGCACGGTCGCGAAATTCGACCAGACGGTGCGGAAGATGCCGTGGTCGGTCAGCAGGCTGTCGCGCCACGCGGCGAACCTGCCGCCGTGCTCGAGATCGCCCTCGAACATCGTCGCCCGAAGGTCGCTCGGCCTCAGCCCTTGCGCTCCAGCTGCAGCTGCTTGATCTTGCCGATCGCCGCCGCCGGGTTCAGGCCCTTCGGACAGGTCTGGGTGCAGTTCATGATCGTGCGGCAGCCGTAAAGCTTCAGCGGGTCCTCCAGCGCGTCGAGCCGCTCGCCGGTGTACTCGTCGCGCGAGTCCGCGATCCAGCGATAGGCGGCGAGCAGCGTCGCAGGGCCCAGGTACTTGTCGCCGTTCCACCAGTAAGAGGGGCAAGCGGTGGTGCAGCAGAAGCACAGGATGCACTCCCACATCCCGTCGAGCTCGGCGCGCTCCTCCACGCTCTGCCGGCGCTCGCCGTCGGGCGGGGCGGCGGTGTCGGATTTCAGCCAGGGCTCCACCGAGCGCAGCTGCGCGTAGGCCGCGGTCAGGTCGGGGATCAGGTCCTTGACCACCGGCATGTGCGGCAGCGGGTAGATCCTGACCTCCTTCCTGACCTCCTGGATCGGCTTGAGGCAGGCCAGCGTGTTGGTGCCGTCGATGTTCATCGCGCACGAGCCGCAGATGCCCTCGCGGCAGGAGCGGCGGAAGGTGAGGGTCGGGTCGACCTCGTTCTTGATGTGGATCAGCGCGTCGAGCACCATCGGCCCGATCCGATCCAGGTCGAGCGCGTAGGTGTCGAGCTCGGGATTCTTGTCGTCGTCGGGGCTCCAGCGATAGACTTGGAACTCCTTGACCCGCTTGGCGCCGGCCGGCGCCTCGAAGCGACGGCCGCGGCCGATCTTGCTGTTCTTCGGTAGCCTGAACTCGACCATCTGCGCGATCCCTCAGTAGACGCGCTTCTTGGGCGGGAACACGGAGACCTCATTGGTCAGCGTCCGCATCCGCACCGGGCGGTAGGACAGCTTGACGGTTCCGTCGTCGCCCAGGTGCGCGATCGTGTGCTTCATCCAGTCGGCATCGTCGCGCTCGGGAAAGTCGTCGTGCGCGTGCGCGCCGCGGCTCTCGTGCCGGGCTTCCGCGCCGGCCATGGTCACGGTGCCGTTGGCGACCAGGTTCTCGAACTCCAGCGCCTCCATCAGGTCGCTGTTCCAGATCAGAGACCGGTCGGTCACCGACATGTCCGACAGGCCGGACCACAGGTTGCGCATCTTGCCGACGCCGTCCTGCAGGCTGCTGGCGCTGCGGAACACCGCGGCGTGCGCCTGCATGGCGCGCTGCAGGTCCTCGCGCATCGCGGCCACGCGCGTGCCGCCGCTGGCATGGCGCACCCGGTCGAGCCGGTCGAGCGTCGCCTCGCCGGCGCGCGGCGGGAGCGGTGCGATCGCGGCACCGGGCTTGACGATCTCGGCCGCGCGCATCGCCGCGGCGCGTCCGAACACCACCAGGTCGAGCCGCGAGTTGGTGCCCAGCCGGTTGGCGCCGTGCACCGAGACGCAGGC
>CAXTOC010000321.1:0-2151 GCA_964245725.1 uncultured Acetobacteraceae bacterium
CCGCCTGCACGTTGCCGGTCGGCCTCGCCGATCCGCGCGGCAACGCGGACGCGACCGCCGCCCTGGCGGCGCGCTGCGGCGACGAGGGCGCCGTGCTCGCGGTGTTCCCCGAGCTCGGCATCTCCGGCTACACGATCGAGGATCTGCGCCAGCAGGACGCGCTGCTCGACGCGGTCGAGGCGGCGCTGGCCCTGCTGCGCGAACGCTCGCGGGCCCTGCTGCCGCTGCTCCTGGTCGGCGCGCCGCTGCGCCACGGCGGCGCCCTGTTCAACTGCGCGGTGGCGATCCATCGCGGCCGCATCCTGGGCGTGGTGCCGAAATCCTACCTGCCGAACTACCGCGAGTTCTACGAGGCGCGCCAGTTCGCCTCCGGCGTCGGCCGCGTCGGCGAGACGGCGGCGCTGGCCGGTGAGCGCGTGCCGTTCGGCACCGACCTGCTGTTCGAGGCCGCCGACGTGGCGGGCCTGGTGGTGCACGCGGAGATCTGCGAGGACCTCTGGGTGCCCGCACCGCCGAGCGCCGGCGCCGCCCTGGCCGGGGCGACGGTGATCGCCAACCTCTCGGCCAGCAACATCACCATCGGCAAGGCGGAGACGCGGCGCCTGCTCTGCCAGGCGCAGTCGGCGCGCGGCCTGTGCGCCTACCTCTACGCCGCCGCCGGCGAGGGCGAGTCCACCACCGACGTCGCCTGGGACGGCCAGGTCTCGATCTTCGAGGCCGGGGCGCTGCTCGCCGAGACCGAGCGCTTCCCCGCCGGCCCGGCCAGCGCGGTCGCCGACATCGATCTCGACCTGCTGCGCCAGGAGCGCGCCCGCATGGGCACGTTCGAGGCCAACCGGCGCGCGATCCACGGCGCCGCCGCCGCCGGCTTCCGACGCATCGGCTTCGCCCTGGCGCCGCCGCCGGGCGACATCGGCTTGCGTCGTCCGGTCGAGCGCTTTCCCTTCGTGCCGTCGGATCCCGCGCGCCTGGGGCAGGATTGCTACGAGGCCTACGGCATACAGGTGTCGGGGCTGGAGCAGCGGCTGCGCGCCACCGGCATCCGGCGCCTGGTCATCGGCGTCTCGGGCGGGCTGGACTCGACCCAGGCGCTGATCGTGGCGGCGCGCGCGATGGACCGGCTCGGGCTGCCGCGGCGCGACATCCTCGGCTACACCATGCCCGGCTTCGGCACCAGCGACGGCACCCGCGACAACGCGATGGCGCTGATGCAGGCCCTCGGGGTCAGCGCCGCGGTGCTGGACATCCGCCCCTCCGCGCGGCTGATGCTCGAGGCGATGCACCACCCTTTCGCGCGCGGCGAGGCGGTGCACGACGTGACCTTCGAGAACGTGCAGGCCGGCCTGCGCACCGACTACCTGTTCCGGCTTGCCAACCAGCACGAGGGGATCGTGCTGGGCACCGGCGACCTGTCGGAGCTGGCGCTGGGCTGGTGCACCTACGGGGTGGGGGACCAGATGTCGCACTACAACGTCAACGCGGGCGTGCCCAAGACGCTGATCCAGCACCTGATACGCTGGGTGATCGGCTCGGAGGGCTTCGCGCCGGAGGTGCTGCGCACGCTCGCCCTGATCCTGGAGACCGAGATCTCGCCCGAGCTGGTGCCGGCCGGTGCCGACGCCGCGTTGCAGAGCACCGAGGCGCGCATCGGCCCGTACGCGCTGCAGGATTTCAACCTGTTCTATACCCTGCGCTACGGCTTCCGACCCTCGAAGATCGCCTTCCTGGCGTTGCGCGCCTGGGGCGACGCGGAACAGGGCGGCTGGCCGCCGGGCTTTCCGCCGGCGCGCCGGCGGGCCTACGACCTGGCGGAGATCCGGCACTGGCTGGAGCTGTTCCTGGGTCGCTATTTCGGCTTCAGCCAGTTCAAGCGCTCGGCGATGCCGAACGGGCCCAAGCTCGCCTCCGGCGGATCGCTGTCGCCGCGCGGCGACTGGCGCGCCCCGTCCGACGGCAACGCCCGCGCCTGGCTCGAGGAGCTGGCGCGCGGCGTGCCCCCCGAGGCGTAGCGCGCAGCCCGCTCAGGCGGCCGAGGCGAAGCGCTTCAGCAGCGCCGACAGCCGATGCCGACGCATCTCGGTGCGCGCCCGCCTGCCCTCGGCCATGTAGTTGAGCTGCACCGCGTAGCGCCGGCCGACATAGGCCCGGTGT
>CAXTOC010000321.1:2161-3009 GCA_964245725.1 uncultured Acetobacteraceae bacterium
CCGGTGGCCGTGCCAGCTGTTCTCCGCGTTGGGGAAGACCAGCAGGGTGCCGTTCACCGGCGGCACCTCGACGGCGTAGTCCTCGATGTCATCCTGGCGTCGCAGCAGCCGCAGGCAGCCCTCCCGGCGGGCCCAGCTCTCGCTCTCGGGGTTGAGGTAGAGCAGCACCGTGACACGCTTGCCCGTCGAGTCGCGATGGATGCGCCCGTCCCTGGCCCGGGTGCGGCCGCGCAGGGTGAGCATGGTGGGCGCCTGGTCGAGCTCGAGCCCGAACTTGGCGGCGATCGCCTGGCGCAGCCGCGGCCCCTCCAGCTCGCGCACCAGCGCCTGCACCACCGGACGCAGCCGCAGCGAGGCGGGCGGGAAGGAGCCGCCGCTGGACATCGGCGGCAGCGCCGCCACGATCGCGGCCAGGCTCTCGGGCGGCACGAAGTCGGGGACCACGAGGTGCGGGAAAGGATCCCTCGCCACCGGCGCCGCCTCCAGGGCCGAGTACTGCAGGTTCGTGTCCTCTGTCCTCAGCATGTCCGGGCGATCCCTCCGCACCGTCAGGTAGAGGAGAGGAGCGGCCGCTTCAAGCCGCGGCGGGCATCGCGCTGCCTAGCTGCGCCAGCGCCGCGACGGCAGCACCACGGTATTGGTGGACAGGAACTGCGCGCAGGCGAGCCGGCCATCGCAGCATGGCAGCGCCGTCCCGGCGAGCTGCGCCCGCCTTGGAAGGAAGGCCACGTGCGACAACGACGACCCGCCGCGGTCGCAGGTGAAGCGCGGCTTCTCGACGGTCATGCGCAGCTCGGCGCCGCGCGCCGCACCGCCCGCAGCCAAGCCGGCGCCGAGCAGGGCGGCCG
>CAXTOC010000322.1:0-3001 GCA_964245725.1 uncultured Acetobacteraceae bacterium
GTGAAGATCGAGGTGGTCTGCGAGGACCATGTGGCGGAACGGGCGATCGAGGCGATCACCGAGGCGGCGCGCACCGGGCAGATCGGCGACGGCAAGATCTTCGTCAGCACGCTCGACGAGGTGGTGCGGATCCGTAACGGGGAGCGCGGCGAGGACGCGATCTGAGCGCGCCCCGGCCGCGGTCCGGGCGCTATTTAGCCGTGACAGCGCGGCCGCGCGGCTTGCGAAAGCGGGCCAACATGGCACGGTGATTGCTCAGCTTCGTGCTGAGGCCCCGCCCGTCATGTCCCCTGCCCGTCACTTCACCGAACGGCCGCGCCGTGCGGCCGCAACCAGCAAGGTATCCCATATGGCGAAAAAAGCGTCGGCGACTGCTCCCGTCCCGCCTCCGGCCGCGCCCGACCATGTCGCGAAGGTGATGGAGCAGCTGCAGGAGCACTCGGTCGAGTACGTGGACCTGCGCTTCACCGACCCGCGTGGCAAGTGGCAGCACACCACCCAGCACGTCTCCACCATCGACGAGGACGTGTTCCGCGACGGCATCATGTTCGACGGCTCGTCGATCGCCGGCTGGAAGGCGATCAACGAGAGCGACATGATCCTGATGCCCGATCCCGAGACCGCGGTGATGGATCCGTTCGCGGCCAAGCCGCAGCTGATCCTGTTCTGCGACATCGTCGAGCCCTCGACCGGGCAGCTCTACAACCGCGACCCGCGCGGCACCAGCAAGCTCGCCGAGCAGTACCTGAGATCCACCGGCATCGGCGACACCGCCTTCTTCGGGCCCGAGGCCGAGTTCTTCATCTTCGACAGCGTGAAGTTCGGCACCGGCGCCAACTTCGCGATGCACCAGACCGAGAGCATCGAGGGCCCGGGCGCCTCGATGAAGGACTACCCGGAAGGCAACATGGGCCACCGCCCGGCGGTGAAGGGCGGCTACTTCCCGGTGCCGCCGGTCGACAGCGAGAACGACCTGCGCGCCGAGATGCTCTCGACGATGGGCGAGATGGGGCTGATCATCGAGAAGCACCATCACGAGGTGGCGCAGAGCCAGCACGAGCTGGGCACCAAGTTCGGTCCGATGACCAAGATGGCCGACCAGATGCAGATCTATAAGTACTGCATCCACAACGTGGCGCACTCGTACGGCAAGACCGCGACCTTCATGCCCAAGCCGATCTACGGCGACAACGGCTCGGGCATGCACGTGCACCAGTCGATCTGGAAGGACGGCAAGCCGGTGTTCGCCGGCAACGGCTACGCCGACCTGTCCGACAGCGCGCTGTACTACATCGGCGGCATCATCAAGCACGCCAAGGCGCTGAACGCCTTCACCAACCCGTCCACCAACTCGTACAAGCGCCTGATCCCGGGCTTCGAGGCGCCGGTGCTGCTGGCCTACTCGGCACGCAACCGCTCCGCCTCGTGCCGCATCCCGTACGCGACCAGCCCCAAGGCCAAGCGCGTCGAGGTGCGCTTCCCCGACCCCACCGCCAACCCCTACCTGGCGTTCGCGGCGATGCTGATGGCCGGGCTCGACGGCATCAGGAACAAGATCCATCCCGGCGAGGCGATGGACAAGGACCTCTACGACCTGCCGCCCGAGGAGCTGCACAGCATCCCGACGGTCTGCGGCTCGCTGCGCGAGGCGCTGGTCGCACTCGCCGCCGACCACGCCTTCCTGCTCGAGGGCGGCGTGTTCTCGCAGGACCAGATCGACAGCTACTGCGAGATCAAGTGGAAGGAGGTCTACCGCTTCGAGCACACGCCGCACCCGGTCGAGTTCGAGATGTACTACTCGGTCTGACCTGGGACGAAGCGCTGCGGCTCAGCGCGTCGCGTCGGCCAGGAAGGTCCGCGACCAGAGTCTGCGTTCCGCCTGCTCCGGGTCGTCCAGCAGGCGGCTCGCGCGGTCGAGGATCATCGTCGTGCGGGTGCGCCCGTCATAGGGCGGCCACTCCGGCAGGCCCGTCGCCGCCGGCGGCCCGCCGGCGATGAAGGCGACCCAGGCGGCATGGATGCGCGCGGCGAGGGCTGCATCGAAGCCCGCGACCAGAGGCGCCAGCTGCGGGTCGTCGGGGTTGTTCCACACGTAGGGCAGCTCCGCGACGTGCGCGGCGCGCCCCGCGAAGGCGCCGGACTCCGCCCGCTTGTCGAAGCGGTACATCCACGCCAGGCCGCCCGCGCCGCTCTGCGCCTCGGCGAGCCGCACCGAGGGGATCCAGTACTCCTCGGCGGTCAGCGCGCGCCAGCGTATCTCCGCCGGATCCGGCGCGGTCATCGAGGCGTCGTAGCGCGCCAGGATGGCCTCGAACCGTCGGGCGTCCATGTTGGACAGGCTGTGCCCGTCGAGCGGCCGGGACGCGGCACCCGGCGGCAGGAACAGGCGCGCCTCGTCGCGGTTGGTGCCGAGCAGCAGCGGCACGCGCGCCGCACTGCCGAGTGCCACCGCGATCTCCGGCATCGCCGGCAGCAGGGCGCCGTCGATCAGCGGCCGCAGCGGGTAGCCGAACGGCGTCTCCAGCATCAGCGCGTGCTGCGCCTCGACCAGCCGGTCGGTGTCCAGACCGAGCAGCCGCTCCGCCCGATCCGACGGCAGGCCGAGCAGGGCCAGGTAGCGCCGCCGTACCGCGTGCGCCTGCGGCAACGAGAGCACGGTGCGACCGCCGCCGCTCTCCAGGATCGCGCGCGCGAACAGGCCGCGCGCTGGCGGCGACGACAGCAGGGCGGCGACGTCCTTCGCACCCGCCGATTCGCCGCCGAGGGTGACGCGGGCGGGATCGCCGCCGAACGCCGCGATGTTGTCGCGCACCCAGCGCAGCGCCAGCAGCTGGTCGCGCAGGCCCTTGTTGCCGCTGCCGCGATAGCGGCCGTCGATCGTCTCGCCGAGCTCGAGGAAGCCGAACACGCCGAGGCGGTAGTTCAGCGTGACGCACACCACGCCGGAACGGGCGAAGCGGCTGCCGTCGAAGATCGGCTGGCTCGACGCACCGCTGACGTT
>CAXTOC010000323.1:0-2993 GCA_964245725.1 uncultured Acetobacteraceae bacterium
CCCAGCGGCGAACGCGGATTTAGGCCCTACACACCATGGGGTCAATGGGGAATCCTCAGGAGGCGAATTCCCACGCCTCAGCCGAGGCCGTGATAGGCGCGGAACCAGTCGACGAAACGCGGGATCCCCTCCTCCAGGCGCGTCCGCGGCGTCCAGCCGGTCAGCTCGCCGATCGCCTCTACCGAAGCCCAGGTGGCCTCGATGTCGGTGGCCGGCCGCGGCACCAGCCTGATCTCGGCGACGCGTCCGAGTGCCTGCTCCAGCAGGCTCACCAGCAGCCGCACCGGCTCGCTGCGCCGGTTGCCGATATTGAGCAGCCGGACCGGCTGCGCCGCCTCGGGCGGATGCTCCAGCACGCGCAGCACGCCGTCGCTGACGTCGTCGATATAGGTGAAGTCGCGCGCCAGCCCGTCGCCCTCGTAGAGCGTGATCGCGCCACCCTCGACGATGCTGCGGGCGAAGGCGTAGTACGCCATGTCCGGCCGTCCCCACGGGCCGTAGACGGTGAAGAAGCGCAAGCCCGTCTGCCGCAGCCCGAACAGGTGGCCGTAGGCGTGCGAGACCAGCTCGCCGGAACGCTTGGTCGCGGCGTACAGCGAGCTCGGCGTATCGACCCGGTCGGCCTCGCGGAACGGCAGGCTCTCGTTGAGCCCGTAGACGGAAGAGGAGGAGGCGAACACCAGATGCCGCAGCCTCGGCAGCCGCCGCGCCGCCTCCAGCAAGGTGACGTGGCCGAGCACGTTGGCCGAGACGTAGGCGTAGGGGTCCACCAGGGAATGCCGCACCCCGGCCTGGGCGGCCAGATGCACGATGCCCTGGATGTCGGGTTCGCCCGCGAGCAGCGCGGCCAGGCCCTCGCGGTCGGTGAGGTCGAGCCGCTCGAAGCGCAGGCTTCGCGCGTGCTGCGCGTTCAGACGATCCAGCCTGGCCTGCTTGAGGCGGGGGTCGTAGTAGGCATCGAGATTGTCGATGCCCACCACCCGCTGCCCCCGCGCCAGCAGCGCGTGCGCGACGTGCGATCCGACGAAGCCCGCGCAGCCGGTCACCAAGATCGTCATGAGAACTTTCCCACACCGTAACGGAATCCAACGCTCTTGCCCGCTGCGCGGTCCGGATGCAAGCGAAGTCGGTCCGAGACGGCGGTCTCTGTCCCGGGATCATCCCGCCGCCCCACCCCCGGCGTCCAGCCGCTCGTCGGGTCGCCGTCGGCTCGCGGCAGCCAATCGGCCGCGTGCCGGAGAACGTCAGGCAACACCTCGCCGTATGCCGCGTTCAGCAGCCTCACCTGCCCCACGCAGAATCCGGAGATCCGACCGATGGCACCTTTGAAGCCGCGCCTGCACACGACCCGAAACGCGATGCCGTCGAATGCGCGCAACGTCGCGGTCTCGCTGCTCAATGCCCGCCTCGCGGACGGGCTCGACCTCGCCCTGATCACCAAGCAGGCGCACTGGAACCTCAAGGGTCCGCAGTTCATCGGCGTTCACGAGATGCTGGACGGCTTCCGCACCGAACAGGACGACTGGAACGACAAGATGGCGGAGCGCTGCACCGCGCTTGGCGCCACCGCCTACGGCACTACCCAGGACATCACCAAGAACAGCCAGCTCACGGCCTATCCGACCGACATCTACCGCGTCGCCGACCATCTCGCCGCCCTGATCGATCGCTACTCGACGGTGGGGAACTCGATCCGGCAAAGCATCGACGACGCCGACGAGGCCGGTGACGCCGACACCGCGGATCTGTTCACCGAGATCTCGCGCGGCCTCGACAAGCAGCTCTGGTTCCTCGAGGCGCATGTCCAGGAGCCGACCGGGGAGATCCGCGACGGCGACGGCCAGGGCGAACGTGAGGGCGAGCGCTGACCGACGACGGAGACGCCACCCGTCCCAGGCGGGTGGGCTATCGCATGGCCTCCCTCGACTGCTCGAACGCCTTGTTCTCGATCCTGTCGCCGACGCTTATGCCGAGCTTGGCGGTCAGGCCGCCCTGCAGCTCTATGGTGGCCTTGACCACGCCGGCGCTGGAGACATGGGCGAGGCTCTCCGGCACGGTGTTCTCGGCGATGCTGCGGATGGTGCCGTCCTCGGCCACGAACAGCATGTCCTCGGGGATCGGGCAGTTCTCCATCCACATCTCGCTCTGCTGCGGATAGGGCCAGATGAACAGCATGCCGCCGTCATCGTCGATGTGGGTGCGGAACATCAGCCCGACCTGCTGCTCGCGCGGCGTGCGCGCGAGTTCCACCGAGAAGAGGTGGCGGGCGCCGCCGCGCGAGACGACGGTCAGCGGCTGCTTCTGCAGCTCGGGTTGCGCCTGCGTCGGCTCCGACAGCACGTCCTGCGACCGCGCCGCGGTGGCTGCCGGTCCCGCGCCGGACAGAAGGCCGAGCAGGGCGACCAGCAGCACGCGTCTCGTGTCGGGCTTGATCATGGGTCAGCGGGTCTCCTCGAGGGCGTCGGCGGCCAGCTGCCGCACGACGTCGCGCACAGGACCCTCGCGCGGCGGATCACGCAAGGTGGTCAGCCAGTGTAGCGGCGGGTCGCGACCCGCGGCGCGCGGATAGTGCAGTGCGCGCAGCACCGCCTCGGCGGCGGCGGTGGCGCGCGGGGGGATCGCGATCCGGTTCAGGGTCGCCCAGACGCAGGCCCAGCAGCGTCCGGTCGAGTACGGGTTGTAGCCGCCGCCGCCGCTGACGATCAGCGGGATCCCGGCCGCGGCGGCGTAGGCGAGCAACCGGGCCGCGACGTCGCTGTGCGCGTTGTTGGACAGCGACAGGCGCGACAGTGGATCCTCCTCCAGCGCGTCCGCGCCGCATTGCAGGAAGATCGCCTGCGGCCGGTGCGCCCGCAGCAGCGGCAGCACCGCCTGCTCGACGAGCAGCCGCATCTCGCTGTCGTTGAGCCCGGCCGGCACCGGGAGGTTGCGCACGCCCCCGGCGCGGTCCTCGACGAGTCCGCTGCCGCGCGGATCCGCCCCCAGCTCGCGCC
>CAXTOC010000324.1:0-2987 GCA_964245725.1 uncultured Acetobacteraceae bacterium
CGCATGGTGCGTGGCGCGGCGCGGGCCGGACCTGTGCGGGCCGGTCTTCGCCCCTGGGCCTGGTCCGAGCGCGTCCAGCGCCCGGGCGTCGCCGCCCGATGATGCGCCGGCATCCTGGGCCGAGGCTCGCGTCATCCCGGGAACACCGCACGGCAGCACCGGCGCCACGGTCAGCGCCCCGGCCAGCGCGAGGATCGAAGGGGAGACGCCGCGTTGCACGCGAAAATTCTAGACGAGGGCCGGTGGATGCTCAACCGGTCGTGAGGCGCGATCAGCCGCTGCCCAGGACGATCTCGCGCAGCCTGCCGTGCAGCCCGGCATTGGCCGCCACCACGTCGCTTTCCCCCGCCATCGCCTGATGGTCGCGGCCCCCCGGATCGGTCGCGAAGCCGCCGGCCTCGCGAACCATCAGCAGGCCGGCGGCGCAGTCCCACGGCTTGACGCCGAGCTCCCAGTAGCCGTCGAAGCGCCCGGCGGCGACCCAGGCGAGATCCAGCGCCGCGGCGCCGAAGCGGCGTATCCCGGCCACCTGCGGCATCAGCGCGCCCAGGATGCGCGCGAACTCCAGCCGGCGACGCGCCGCGGTCGTCCCGAACGGGATCCCGGTGGCGAACACCGCCTCGGAGATGTCGCGCCGCGCCGAGACGCGCAGCCGCCGGTCGTTCAGGTAGGCGCCGGCACCCTTCTCGGCCCAGTACATCTCGTTGCCGGCGGGGTTGTAGACCATGCCGGCGACGACCTCGGCGTCGCCGTCGGGCAGGCGCTTCTGCAGCGCGATGCTGATCGCCCAGTGCGGCATGCCGTGCAGGAAGTTGGTGGTGCCGTCGAGCGGATCGACCACCCAGCGCCAGGACCAGTTCTCCCCGCCGGAGGCGCCGCTCTCCTCCATCAGGAAGGCGTAGCCGGGCCGCGCCCGCGCCAGCTCCTCGCGTATCGTGGCCTCGGCGCGCAGGTCGGCCTGGCTGACGAAGTCCGAGGGCCCCTTGATGCTGACCTGGAGCTGCTCGACCTCGTTGAAGTCGCGCAGCAGACGCTTCGCCGCCTTCCCCGCGGCGTTCTGCATCACCGTCATGTGCGGCGACAGGCGCTGCTGCATGGGCTCAGCCCTTGGCGCGTTCGACGTAGCTCGCGTCCTCGGTGCGCACCACGATCCGCTCGCCGGTCTCGATGAACGGCGGCACCATCGTCTTGACCCCGTTGGAGAGCTTGGCCGGCTTGTACGAGGAGGTGGCGGTCTGTCCCTTGACCACCGGGTCGGCCTCGACGATCTCGAGCACCACGCTGACCGGCAGGTGGATCGCCACCGGGTCGCCCTCGACCAGGTCGACGACGACCTGCATGTTGTCCTGCAGGAACGCGGTCGCCTCGCCCAGGATCGCCGCCGGGATCATCGCCTGCTCGAAGGTCTCGGGGTCCATCAGCACCAGGTTGTCGCCGTCGGTGTAGGAGTAGCTGTACTCCTTCTCCTCGGTGATCAGCCGCTCGACGGTGTCGGCGGTGCGCCAGCGCTCGTTGGTCTTGTTGCCGGTCCTGAGGTCGCGCATCTCGACCTGGATGAAGGCGCCGCCCTTGCCCGGGGAGATGATCTGCTGCTTGATCACGGTCCAGCGCCGCCCGTCATGCTCGATGACCTGTCCGGCCCTGATCAGGTTGGCCTGCTGCTTCATCTTCGGACTCTGCGTGGGGAAGGCGGGCTTCTATCCCGCGACCGGGTCCGGAGCAAGCGCCCGGGGCAGCGGGTGGCTGCCACCCGCCGGGTCGCGCACCCGGCCCGACGGCAGGTCCAGGTAGTCCGGTCCGAGCGGCACCTTGCCGTGGCCGCCGGCGATGTCGAGCACGTAGGTCGGCCAGGCGAGGCCGGTGACGCGTCCGCGCAGCTCGGCGAGCAGGGCGCGGCCCCGCTCGATCGGCACGTGGAAGCGCGCGGTGCCGGGTGCGGGGTCGAGCTGGTGCAGGTAGTACGGCTTGATCCTGGCCGCGACCATGGCGCGCAGCAGCGCCTCCAGCGCGCCCGCGCTGTCGTTGACGCCCGCCAGCAGCACCGACTGGCCAAGCACCGGGATCGCGCGGGCCTGCACCCGGCGCACCGCCGCGACCGCCGCGGGGGTGAACTCGCGCGCGTGGTTGGCGTGCAGCACCAGCCACATCGACTTGTCGGTGTCGAGTGCGGCCGCCAGCGCCTCGTCGAGCCGCGCCGGATCGGCGACCGGCACCCTGCTGTGCACGCGCACCGTGTGCACGTGGGCGATGCCGTCCAGCGCGGCGACGATGCGGCCGAGCCGCCGCGGCGACAGCATCAGCGGGTCGCCGCCGGTCAGGATCACCTCGCCGATCGTGCGGTGGCCGCGCAGCCAGTCGAGCGCACGCTCGAGGGCCGCGTCGTCGAGCACGCCGCCGCCGGGTCCGACATGCTCGCGCCGGAAGCAGAACCGGCAGTAGAGCGGGCAGACCAGCAGCGGCTTGAGCAGCGCGCGGTCCGGATAGCGGTGCACGATCCCCGGCACCGGCGAGAAGGCGTCGTCGCCGATCGGGTCGGCCAGCTCGTGCGGCGCGACCTGCAGCTCCGCCGGGTCCGGCACCACCTGCAGCGCGATCGGGTCGCCGGGCCGCTCGATCATCGCCAGGAAGGCGGGCGGGATCAGTGTCGCGAAGCGGTCGGCGACCGCGGCGAGTGCTGCGCGCTGGTCCTCGGGCGCCAGTCCGGCGCGGATCAGCCCGCCCGCGTCGCGTATGCCGCGTCGTGCCTGCGCGGTGCGGTCCCGGTTGCCGATCGCCATGCCGGCGCTGTACTGCCCCGGGCATGAACCCGCAACCTGGCGGCGGCCCGGACCGCCGGCCGCGCAGCTCCATCGCCGACCGCCTGCCGCTGCTGCGCCGTCGCGCGCAGCTGGCGCGCGCGGTGCGGGGGGTGTTAGACGCCCGCGGCGACCGCGGGGGGGGGGCGCCGGGCGCGGGGGCCCCCCCGGGGGGGGGGGGGGGGCTGCTGG
>CAXTOC010000325.1:0-2930 GCA_964245725.1 uncultured Acetobacteraceae bacterium
CTGGAGCAGAAGCTGGAGGCGCTGGAAGCCGAGATCAGCGCGCGCATCTAGCCGGCTCCGGCGGGCCCGCTCTGGCGATCCACCGTGCCGCCCCCTATCTTGCGCGCCATGGTCGAAACCCCCGCCTTCCTCGACACCAATCGTCCGGACGTGCCCGACATCGTGGTGCCGCGCGGCATCACGCCGTTCTTCCTGCCGGATCGTCCGGTACGCGGCCGGCTGATCCGGCTCGGCCCGCTGGCCGACGCGCTGCTCTCGCGCCACGACAACCCCGACGTGGTCACCAGGCTGGCCGGCGAGGCGCTGGCGCTGGTCGCGGGCCTCGCCTCGGCGCTGAAGTTCCGCGGCTCGTTCAGCCTGCAGGCGAAGGGCGACGGGCCGGTCTCGATGCTGCTGGCCGACTGCACCGACGCCGGCGCGCTGCGCTTCTACGCCCGCACCGACGCCGACCGCTTCGCCGCCCTGCAGCACGCGGACACGCAGCCCAACGCCGCCACCCTGCTCGGCGGCGGCTACCTCGCCTTCACCGTCGACCAGGGCGGCGAGACCGAGCGCCACCAGGGCATCGTCGCGATCGAGGGCGAGACGCTGGCGGCGATGGCGCAGCATTATTTCGAAGCCTCCGAGCAGCACGACTGCGCGGTGCGGCTGGCCTGCCGCAGGACCCACGAAGGCTGGCGCGCCGCGGCCCTGGTGCTGGAGCGGATCGCCCATGGCGGCGGCATCCCGCCGGCTGCCGAGCAGGAGCACCCGGCGGCAGAGCCGGCGGCGGCAGCGGAGCCGATGCAGCCCGGGACGGACGGTCCCGACGCCGAGAGCTGGCGCACCGCGCTGATGCTGACCGCCACGCTCGGCGACGACGAGCTGCTCGACGACGCACTCCCGGCCGAGGAGCTGCTCTACCGCCTGTTCCACAGCGAGGGCGTCGCCGCCGACCGGCCGCGCGCCCTGGCCTATGGCTGCCGCTGCTCGCGCGCGCGGCTGGCCGGCATCCTGGAGGGCTTCCCGACGGACGACCTCGACCACATGATGGTGGAGGGCGACATCGTCATGACCTGCGAGTTCTGCAACCTGGATTTCCGCTTCCCGCGCGACAGCGTCAAGGGTAGTGGCTGAGCGGCCGCGGCCAGCCTCGCGCCGGGCGGGCCTGAACAGCTGGGAGAAGCGGTTTGCCGTGCTGGCCGGTTTCGCATCGTGACGGGAAGTACCAGGTCACCGACACCGACGGGATCCTGTATCCCATCACCATGGGCCGCAACCCGGTCGAGGTGCTGCAACCGGGCTGGTATCCGGTGGGCCTGCAGACCGGGCTGAGGCCGTTCCACCTGCTGGAGCTGCGCAACGAGGAGGGCGGCGGCCTAGACGCGGTGTGGTACCTCAGCGAGGAGCTGGACTTCGTCGGCCACGACGCCAGGCGCTTCACGCCCGAGCACGCCGGCCAGCTGGTCTCCAGCCTGTCGCCGCTGCTGCGCGACCTGCACGACCAGACCCTGTGCGCGCCCCGTCCCGTCGTCGCGCAGTCGAGCCACGCCTTCGACGGCATCAATCCGGCCTTCGTGCGCGACCTGATCGGTCTCGTCGTCGAGACGGCGCTGACCGCGCCCGAGCTGGTGGCGGCGGACCGGCTGGAGGCGATCAGCTCGCACTACATGGCCGGCGGCGTGCGGCTTTCCGCCTCGCTGCTGCGCCACTGCCTCGACGTCGCGGTGCCGGAGTCCGCCACCGACCCGTCCGGGGGGCCGCCGGCGTCGGAGCCGTTCCGCGCCGCCTCCCCCCTCGACGCCTCGCTGCTGGACGCGCACGAGCACCTGGTCCTCGAGGGCGGCCCGATCCGCCACGCCTACCGGTTCTTCGATCCGGGCGCCGAACTCGCCTTCTACCTGCTGTTCCCGCAGGACGGCGCCCCGGCGCTGTATATCCCGGTGATGAACGCGGTGTTCGTCACCGGCCAGGGGCTGACCGGGGCGCAGGCGATGACCATCCTGATGAGCCACTACGCCTCGCACACCGACCGGGTGGTGCAGCCCCAGGCGGCGGTACAGGCAGCGGCAGCGTCATCGGCGCCGGTCGCCGCCGACGATGCGCCTCCCGTCCCCGACAAGGCGACGGGAATGCCGCAGGCGAACTGGTGGGCGAGGCTGTTCGGACTGGGGAACTCCTGATGCGGCGAGGATCCGGCTGGCTCGCCATCGGCGCCTGCCTGCTGCTCGCCGCCTGCGGCGGTCCGGACCGCACCGAGGCGAGCTTTGCCCAGCCCGACTACAGCTACCTGCCGAAGCTGCGGCTGAACGTGGGCACGATCACGGTCGAGGATCACGCCGCACCGGCGGCGGATCCGAACCAGCTCGGCGAGGAGGCGCCTGCGCCGCCGGCGCAGGCGCTGCGGCAGATGGCGCACGACCGACTGGTCGCCGCCGGCACGTCCGGCAGCGGGGTGTTCACGATCGACCAGGCCTCGATCACCGACACCGGCGGGGGCGCCCTGGACGGGCACCTGTCGGCGCATCTCGACATCCTGACCGCCAATGGCGGCCACGCCGGCTACGCCGAGGCGCACGTCTCGCGGCAGTTCACGCCCGGTGCCGGAACCTCCGGCGGCACCCGGGCGCAGCTCTACGACCTGACCACGCAGATGATGCAGGACATGAACGTGGAGCTCGAGTATCAGGTCCGGCGCTCGCTGCGCGACTGGCTGGTCGACGCCTCCGGGGCACCGCTCGCCGGCAGCGTGGAGCAGCAGACGCTCGCCCCTCCCAGCGCCGATGCATCCTCGCCGGCCGGCCCCACACCGGGAGCCAACATACCGGGGGGCACCGCACCGGTCGGCACCACCCCGGTCGGCGCGACGCCGTTCAGCGCGCCGCCGCCCGCGGCAGGTGCGGCGCCTGCGGGGGAGGCGGTGCTGCGGCCGGGACGTCCGGCGCCAGCGG
>CAXTOC010000326.1:0-2602 GCA_964245725.1 uncultured Acetobacteraceae bacterium
GCTGCAGCGCGTGCCGGTGGCGGTCTCGGTGTTCACCGCCCAGCAGGCGGCGCGCGACAACCTGCATGACCTGCAGGACGTGCTGCAGAAGATCCCGAGTGCCGACTTCCGCACCCAGACCTCGAACAAGGACCGCACCGTCTTCATACGCGGGCTCGGCACCATCTCGACCTCGCCCGGCGTCGAGCCGTCGGTCTCGACCGTGATCGACGGGGTGGTGCTGGCGCGCTCCGGGCAGGCGACCGCCGACCTGATCGGTCTCGACCATATCGAGGTGCTGCGCGGCCCGCAGGGCACGCTGTTCGGCAAGAACGCCTCGGCCGGCGTGGTCAACATCACCACCGCGCAGCCGACCGAGGATTTCCGCGGCTACGCCGACGCCTCGTACTTCGAGGGCGACGAGTACCGGCTGCAGGGCGGGGTGTCGGGCACCGTGATGCCGCACGTGACCGGAGCGCTCGGCGTGCTGGTCAGCGGCTATGACGGCAACGTGCACGACACGGTGGGCAGCAAGGCCGGGGGCAGCAAGGATGGCGATGACAAGACCGTCAACGGCTACCGCCATGACGGCTTCCGCTCCAAGCTGGCGTGGACGCCGACCGACAGCACGCGGGTGACGCTCGGGCTGGACTACCTGCGCTCGAACGACGACGTGCCCAACGGCGTGTTCGAATCGACCGCGCAGATCGCCTACCCGACCGACGTGGTGCATCCCAACCCGGCACTGGCGCAGGCGCTGGCGCAGGGCGGCGTGGGCGCCGCGCGCGACAACACCACGATCAACCAGGACCTGCGCAGCCGGGCGCTGGACGACAACGGCGGCGCCTCGCTCACCCTCGAGCAGAAGCTCGGCGGCGGCTACAGCCTCACCTCGATCACCGCCTGGCGGCGCTGGCACAACAGCCAGTTCCAGGACTACGACCAGCTGTCGCAGGTCAGCACCGCCTTCCCCGGCATCGACGACCGCGGCGAGCTCGACTTCACCCAGGAATCCGAGGAGGCGCGCATCGCCTCGCCGAAGGGGCACCTGATCGACTACGTCGTGGGCCTCTACTACCTGCACGCGGACGACGTCGAGGAGTACGACCGCACCGTCACCACGCCGACCAGCAGCAACGACGGCATCGCCAACTACGGCACCACGGGCAACAACTACGCCGTGTTCGGAGAGGGCAACGTCAACCTCACCCGCTCGCTGCGCGCCATCCTCGGGCTGCGTCTGGTGCGCGACGACCTGAGCTACGATTTCGACCGGCTCTCCACCAGCCGGGCGGCGATCACCGGCGTGCGCCCGAGCTTCGCCAGCAGCGGATCCACCGCGAACGACGACTACACCGACCGCATCGGCTGGCAGTACGACGTCTCGCGCACGGTGACGAGCTACTTCACCTACTCGCGCGGCTACAAGGGACCGGCCTACAACGTGTTCTTCAACATGCAGCCGACCGACACCGACGCGCTGCGTCCGGAGACCAACAACAGCTACGAGATCGGCCTGAAGTCGCAGTTCTTCGACCGCAGGCTGACCGCCGACTTCGCCGCCTTCATCGAGGATTTCGACAACTACCAGGCGAACTTCCTCGACACCGTCGCCGGCGCCACCATCACCCGGCTGATCAACGCGGGCTCGGTGACCAGCCGCGGCGTCGAGGGCGACCTCAGCGCCAGGCCGATCCGCGGGCTGACGCTGGGCACCGTGTTCAGCTTCGACGACGCGCACATCGTGCAGTTCAACTGCCCGCCCGCGGCCGCGCTCAGCTGCGACGTCAACGGCGAGCCGCTGCCGTTCGCGCCGCGCTGGAAGTTCGACCTGCGCGCCGACTACCTGCGCCCGGTGAGCGACCGCTTCGACCTCGATCTCGGTTCCGACTATGACTGGCAGAGCCGCACCCAGTACTCGCTCACCGAGACGCCGGACACGATCCAGGACGCCTACGGGATCTGGGACATCAACCTGTCGCTGATCGACAATGTCAGCCGCTGGCGGATCACCGCGATCCTCAAGAACGTGCTCGATACGCACTACTCGCCGTTGCTCGCCTACGGCAACCTGGGCGGCGTGGTGCGCGGCGTCGCCCGCGACGACGGCCGCTACGCCGGCTTCTCGCTGCACAAGGATTTCTAGCGAGCAGCAGGGCAATGGGCTTCGCCCGCTTCACGGATCGTGGTCTGGGGTCCTCCGCCCCAGTGGGTCAAGGGCGAAGCCCCTGCCTGCCCTTTTCCGCATCCTGCTGACGGAGCCCGGCGATGCCGCACGCGCCGTCGGAACCGCCGGCTGAGCCGCCCGGAACTGACCGCCGGATCCCGCCGCTGCTGGCGCTGCTGTTCGCCATCGTCGTCATCGCCTACGCCGACCGCCAGGTGATCGCGCTGCTCAAGCCCGCACTCGACCGCGAGCTGGGCTGGAGCTCGGCCGACTACGGCACCATCACCACGTGGTTCCAGGGCAGCGTCGCGGTGACGCTGCTGCTGTCGGGCTGGTTCATGGACCGGGTCGGGCTGCGCGCCGGACTCGCGATCGGGCTCGGCGGCTGGAGCCTGAGTGCGGTCGCCCACGTGGCCGCGCGCAGCGTCGCGCAGTTCGTGCTGGCGCGCGCCGCAC
>CAXTOC010000326.1:2612-2918 GCA_964245725.1 uncultured Acetobacteraceae bacterium
GCACTGGGCGGCTTCGAGGCGCTGGCCAACCCGGCCGGGGTGAAGGCGGTGGCGAGCTTCATCGCACCCGCCCGACGCGGTGCGGCGCTCGGCATCCTCAACACCGCGCCCAACGTCGCCGCGGTGGTGACGCCGCTGCTGGTCGGGCTGCTCTACGCGGCCGCCGGCTGGAAGGGTACGGTCGCGATCATCGGTGCCTCCGGCTTCGTCTGCCTCGCCCTGTGGCTGATGCTGCGCCTGCCGCCGGCGCTGCGGGCGGCGCCGGCATTGCCCGAGGCGGCCGGCGTGCCGCACCACGACATCAGC
>CAXTOC010000327.1:0-2508 GCA_964245725.1 uncultured Acetobacteraceae bacterium
CTACCAGTTCCACCACCTGCTGGCGGAGTTCACCGCCCGCGAGAACGTGGCGCTGCCGCAGATGATCCTGGGCACGCCGCGCGGCACCGCCCGGCTGCGCGCCGAGACGCTGCTCGGCAGCTTCGGCCTGGCGCATCGCCTCGATCACCTGCCCGGCAAGCTGTCGGGGGGCGAGCAGCAGCGGGTGGCGATCGCGCGCGCGCTGGCGAACCGGCCGCGCGTGCTGCTCGCCGACGAGCCGACCGGCAACCTCGATGCCGCGACCGCCGAGCAGGTGTTCGACGAGCTGCTGCGCGCCGTCCGCGGCCAGGGGCTCGCGGCCCTGATCGCCACCCACAATGTCGAGCTCGGCCGGCGCATGGACCGCACCGTGACCCTGCGCGAGGGCAGGGTGGTCGCGTCCTGACGGCCCCGGCGCCGCCTCAGACCGAGGCGTGCGGCCGTCCGGAGGCCAGCGCGCACAGCGCCAGGAACTCCTCTCGCGACAGCCCGTCCCACTGCAGCACGTAGGCCTCGGCCATGCACTCGCGGAACTGGGCGATCAGCGTGTCGCGCGCCTCCGGATCGCGGCTCAGGCTGGCCAGCAGCTCCAGGCAGGCCCAGTGCGACAGCAGGATCTCGACCCCGCGATCGGTCCGGATCGCCCGCGCGAGCCCCGGGTTGTCGGCGTAGACCCATTCGGCGCCGACCGTGTAGCTGCCGCCCTCGGTCGCCACCTCGTAGAGGTCGCGCAGCACCGCCCAGGGAAAATCGGCGCCGACCAGCGGCGAGCGGTAGAAACGCAGCGGCCGGCCGCGCAGGCTCACCCGATGCAGCAGCGGCGCGTCCCCGGCCGCTCCGGCCGGCACAGCTCCGGGCGGCACCGCTCCGGGCGGAAGGAACCACCCGTCCTGCCGACGTGCCCGCTCGCGTACGCGCACCCGTCGCAGGATGACCGCGGCGATGGCCATCGCCACCACGCCGTAGCCCAGCAGGGCGTAGATCACGAACATCCGGCACCGCGGGCGGCGAAGGCCGCCGCGCTCGGGCGCGCGCCGGCGCTAGCCATTCGGATGTCTTGCTGCGCGGGACGGCCCCCGATATACACGTAATCGTATCAAAATAGTAACCAACGATGAAAATCCTGAACGCCGCTGCCGCCGCTGCCAAGCCCGAGAGCCGGCCGATGGTGGTGTCGAGATCCGAGCTGCTGCTCGACGGCACGGATCTGGCCTTCCGCCAGCTCTGGCACGACATCATGGCGTTCGCCGGGCGCATGCAGGAGAGCCGGTCGCGCATCGCGGGCTATGTCGGGCTGACCGGCCAGCAATACACGATCCTGATCACGATCGGGCACCACCAGGAGCAGAACGGCTTCGGCATCATCCAGGTCGCCGAGCACCTCCGCCTCAGCGGCGCCTTCGTCACCATCGAGGTCAACAAGCTCGTCGGGGCGGGTCTGGTGCGCAAGAAGCCGAACCCGAACGACCGCCGCCGCGTGCTGCTCGCGGTGACGCCCAAGGCCCGGGAGCTGATCGACAGGCTGAGCCGGATCCAGCGGCCGAGCAACGACACCATCTTCGCCAGCCTCTCGGCCGCCGACTTCCAGACCTTGCGCCGGATCATCCCGCAGCTGGTCGAAGCGACCGACCAGTCGCTCAAGCTGGTCGAGTTCCTGACCTCGGACGGCGCGCAGGTGAGCACGCTGCGCTGACGGCGTAGGCTCAGTTCTCGAGCACGCTGTCCCAGTACAGGTAGTCGCGCCAGCTCTCGTGCAGGTAGTTCGGCGGGAACGCGCGGCCGTTCTCCTGCAGCTCCCAGGTGGTCGGCTGGCTCGGGTTCTTGCGCGGGTGCATCCGGCACTCGCGCGGCAGTCGTGAGCCCTTGAGCAGGTTGCAGCTGCCGCAGGCGGTGACGACGTTCTCCCAGGTGGTGCGGCCGCCCCGGCAGCGCGGGACCACGTGGTCGAAGGTCAGGTCGTGCGTCGGTAGACGGTCCAGGCAGTACTGGCAGGAGAAGTTGTCGCGCAGGAACACGTTGAAGCGGGTGAAGGCGGGCTTGCGCGCGGCCGGGATGTAGTCCTTGAGCGCGATCACGCTGGGCAGCCGGAACTCCTGGCTCGGCGAGCGCACCACGCGCTCGTACTCGCTGAGCACCGAGACGCGGTCGAGGAACACCGCCTTGACGGCGTCCTGCCAGGACCAGACCGAGAGCGGGAAGTACGACAGGGGCCGGAAGTCCGCGTTCAGGACCAGGGCAGGAAAATTCAGGCCGCCGTCAGGCAAGACGCTTCCTTTCGCGGGCGAGTGCAGGCGTCCGGGCGTCGGAACCGATGAACGCCTGCCTTGCTGCGCCGCCGATAAGCGGACAATCTATCGCAGAGGCTCCGCAGCCCTGCAAGCAGGCCGGTCCGCGCGTCATGATCTCGTCCGACGGCGCCGCCGCGTGCCCGCTCACCACCCGATTCGCGCCCAGTCCGACCGGGCCGCTGCATCTGGGACACGCCTTCTCCGCCCTGCTGTCCTGGCG
>CAXTOC010000327.1:2518-2894 GCA_964245725.1 uncultured Acetobacteraceae bacterium
CCTCGCCCGCGACTCGGGCGGCTGCTGCCTGCTGCGGCTCGAGGATATCGACCCGATACGCTGCCGGCCCGAACACGCCGCGGCGATCCTCCACGACCTCGCCTGGCTCGGCCTGGACTGGGACGGCCAGGTGCGCGTGCAGTCGCGGCACATGCCGGCGTATCGCGACGTGCTCGACCGGCTGCAGGCGCAGGACCTGCTCTACCCATGCTTCTGCAGCCGCTCGGAGATCCTGGACGAGCTGGCGCAGTCGGCGCATGCCCCGCACCGGGCTCCTGACGGCGCCCCGCTCTACCCCGGCACCTGTCGACGGCTCGATCCGGCGATCCGCCGCGACCGCCTGCAGGCGGGGCACCCGCACGCGCTGCGGCTGGAC
>CAXTOC010000328.1:0-2880 GCA_964245725.1 uncultured Acetobacteraceae bacterium
GCGTGGTACTCGGCGTTCTCGGACAGGTCGCCGTGGCTGCGCGCCTCGGCGATGGCGCGGATGATCGCCGGACGTTCCTCGCTCTTCAGCCTGCGAAGCTCGTCCTCCAGCCGTTGCAGGCCGCGGCCGGTCATCGGGAATTTCTGCAAGGCGCCAGTCCTCGATATGCGTAGGTTGAACAGGCGACCCCGGCGATCCGGACGCATCAGCGTCCGGCACCTCGGGTCCGCTCAGAACGATCCACGAAAATAGGACTGAAGCGGTGCCACTTCAAGCGGGCCTTCCCGCAGCACCGTGATCGCGTGCACCGCAGCGCGCGCACCGGCGGTGGTGGTGTAGTGCGGGATGCCGTGGATCAGCGCCGAGCGCCGGATGTCGAAGCTGTCGGCCACCGACTGCGCGCCCGACGCGGTGTTGATCACCATCTGTACCTCGCCGTTGCGTATCGCGTCCACGCAGTGCGGCCGCCCCTGCAGCACCTTGTTGACCACCGCCACCGCGATCCCGGCCTCGCGCAGCCGGCCGGCGGTGCCGCGCGTGGCCAGGATGGAGAAGCCCATCTCCACTAGGCGGCGGGCGAGTGCGGTGAGCATCGGCTTGTCGCGGTCGCGCACCGACAGGAACACGCAGCCCTCCTGCGGCAGCTTCACCCCGGCGCCGAGCTGCGACTTGGCGAAGGCGCGCTCGAAGCTGGCGTCTAGCCCCATCACCTCGCCGGTGGAGCGCATCTCGGGGCCGAGGATGGTGTCGATCTCGGGGAAGCGGGCGAACGGGAACACCGCCTCCTTGACCGCGACGTGCGGCGAGATGGCGCGGTCGTCGAGCCGGAACTCGGCGAGCGAGGCGCCGGCCATCACGCGCGCGCCGATCTTGGCCACCGCGACCCCGGTCGCCTTGGCCACGAACGGCACCGTGCGCGAGGCGCGGGGATTGACCTCCAGCACGTAGATCTCGTCGTCCTTGATCGCGTACTGCACGTTCATCAGCCCGACGATGCCGAGCTCGCGCGCCATCGCCGCGGTCTGCTCCTTGAGCTCGTCGACCACCGCGGGCGACAGCGAGTACGGCGGCAGCGAGCAGGCGGAGTCGCCGGAATGTATGCCGGCCTCCTCGATGTGCTCCATCACGCCCGCGACGTAGACCCTGCTGCCGTCGCAGATGCAGTCGACGTCGGTCTCGATCGCATCGCTCAGGTAACGGTCGATCAGCACCGGTCCCGCGGCCACGTCGGCACCGGCGAGCTGCAGAGCGACGCGCATGTAGCGCTGCAGGCTGGCGCGGTCGTAGACGATCTCCATCGCCCGGCCGCCGAGCACGTAGGAGGGGCGGATCACCACCGGGTAGCCGACGCGCTCGGCGATCGCCTCCGCCTCCGCGCCCGAGCGGGCGATGCCGTTCTCCGGCTGGCGCAGACCGAGCTTGCGCAGCATCGCCTGGAAGCGCTCGCGGTCCTCGGCGCGATCGATCGCGTCCGCCGGCGTGCCCAGGATCGGGATGGAGGCCGCGGACAGCGCCTGCGACAGCTTGAGCGGGGTCTGGCCGCCGTACTGCACGATGCAGCCGAGCAGCTCTCCCGCCTGCTGCTCGCGACGGATCAGCGCGATCACGTCCTCGGCGGTGAGCGGCTCGAAGTAGAGCCGGTCGGAGGTGTCGTAGTCGGTGCTGACGGTCTCGGGGTTGCAGTTGACCATGATGGTCTCGAAGCCGGCCTCGCGCAGCGCGTAGGCGGCGTGCACGCAGCAATAGTCGAACTCGATGCCCTGGCCGATCCGGTTCGGGCCGCCGCCGAGGATGACGATCTTGCGCCGCCCGCTCGGCGCGCTCTCGCAGACCGGCACCCCGAAGCCGCCCTCGTAGGTGGAGTACATGTAGGGTGTGGCGGAGGCGAACTCGCCGGCGCAGGTGTCGATGCGCTTGTACACCGCGCGCACCGCGAGCCGCTCGCGCAGCGCCTCGACCGCATCGGCCGTGATGCCGCCGAGTACGGCGAGGCGGGCATCGGAGAAGCCCAGCGCCTTGAGCCGGCGCAGCGCCGTCGCCTGCTGCGGCAGACCGTCCCGCTCGACCTCGTGCTCGGCGCCCACGATGCGCTCCAGCTCGCGCAGGAACCATGGATCGAAGCGGCAGGCCTCGTGGATCTCCTCGACCGACACCCCCGCGCGCAGCGCCTGTGCCGCCATCAGCAGCCGGTCGGGACGCGGCGAAGAGAGCGCCGCCTTGAAGGCGTCGCGGCTGCCGTCGCCGGGCGGCTCGACCGGATCGAGCCCGGCGAGCCCGGTCTCCATCGAGCGCAAGCCCTTCTGCAGCGCCTCGGCGAACGAACGGCCGATCGACATCGCCTCGCCTACCGACTTCATGGAGGTGGAGAGCAGCGCGGGGCTGCCTGGGAACTTCTCGAAGGTGAAGCGCGGGATCTTGACCACCACGTAGTCGATGGTCGGCTCGAACGCGGCCGGGGTGGTGCCGGTGATGTCGTTGGCGAGCTCGTCCAGCGTGTAGCCGACCGCGAGCTTGGCGGCGATCTTGGCGATCGGGAAGCCGGTCGCCTTGGAGGCCAGCGCGGAGGAGCGCGACACGCGCGGGTTCATCTCGATCACCACCATGCGGCCGTCCGCGGGGTTGACCCCGAACTGCACGTTGGAGCCGCCGGTATCGACCCCGATCGCGCGCAGGCAGGCGATCGAGGCGTCGCGCATGCGCTGGTATTCCTTGTCGGTCAGCGTCAGCGCGGGCGCGACCGTCACGCTGTCGCCGGTATGCACCCCCATCGGGTCTACGTTCTCGATCGAGCAGACGATGATGCAGTTGTCGCGGCAGTCGCGCACCACCTCCATCTCGTACTCCTTCCAGCCGAGCACGCTCTCCTCGATCAGCACCTCG
>CAXTOC010000329.1:0-2877 GCA_964245725.1 uncultured Acetobacteraceae bacterium
ACCGGAGCTGGCGCCGCCGCGCGGCGCGCTGGCCTGCCTGGGCGGGGCGCGCTCGGCGCCCATCCCCGCCTCCTCCTCGCCGCCACGGCCGGAGTCGATCAGCGTCAGGTCGCCGCGGAAGCGGTCGATGACCACCTCGGTGGTGTATTTCTCCGCACCGGACTGGTCGGTCCACTTGCGGGTCTGCAGCGAGCCCTCGACGTAGACCTTGCGTCCCTTGCGCAGGAACCGCTCGGCGACGTCGGCGATGCGGTCGTTGAACACCACCACCCGGTGCCACTCGGTCCGCTCCTTGCGCTCGCCGGACGCCTTGTCGTTCCAGCTCTCGCTGGTCGCAAGGGTGAAGGTGACGATCTTCGACCCGTTCTGCGCATTGCGGACTTCCGGGTCCTTACCCAGGTTGCCGATCAGGATTACCTTGTTGACGCTACCGGCCATCGTCACTTCCCGCCTTCTGTGCTGCCGCGACGCTACCCCCGCGCGGGGTAGGCGATCAAACCAGAACAGAGTATGAACGAACATGCCAGGACAGGATAGGCACGCGATGGGCAGGCACGCGGAGAGCAAGCACGCTGCGGGCAAGCACGCTGCGGGCAAACACGGGCGATGAGCACGCACGGCACGGCGGCGATCCGGGTGCGTGGCGCGCGCGAGCACAACCTCAAGAACATCGACGTCGACATCCCGCGCGACGCGCTCACCGTCGTCACCGGCCTGTCCGGCTCGGGCAAGTCCTCGCTCGCCTTCGACACCATCTACGCCGAGGGCCAGCGCCGCTACGTCGAGAGCCTGTCGGCCTACGCGCGCCAGTTCCTCGAGCTGATGGGCAAGCCGGACGTCGATTCGATCGAGGGGCTGTCGCCGGCGATCTCGATCGAGCAGAAGACCACCAGCCGCAACCCGCGCTCCACCGTCGGCACCATCACCGAGGTGCACGACTACATGCGCCTGCTCTGGGCCCGCGCCGGCATACCGTACTCGCCCGCCACCGGGCTGCCGATCGAGGCGCAGACGGTCAGCCAGATGGTGGACCGGGTGATGGCGATGCCTCAGGGCAGCCGGCTGCTGCTGCTGGCGCCGGTGATACGCGACCGCAAGGGCGAGTATCACAAGGAGCTGGCCGAGCTGCAGCGGCGCGGCTTCACCCGGGTAAAGGTCGACGGCACCCTGCACGAGATCGCCGAGGTGCCGAAGCTCAACCGCAAGCTCAAGCACACGCTGGAGGCGGTGGTCGATCGCGTCGTGGTCAAGGAAGGCATCGAGTCGCGGCTCGCCGACAGCTTCGAGACCGCGCTGTCGCTGTCTGACGGCGTCGTCTATGCCGAGGAGGTGCCGCACGGCAGCGCCGCCGGCAGCGAGCCGGCACGCACCGTGTTCTCCTCCAAGTTCGCCTGCCCGGTCAGCGGCTTCACCCTGGAGGAGATCGAGCCGCGGCTGTTCTCGTTCAATGCGCCGCAGGGCGCCTGCCCGGCCTGCGACGGCATCGGCCACGAGAGCTTCTTCGATCCGCTGCTGGTGGTGCCCGACGAGAGCCTGAGCCTGTCGCGCGGCGCCATCGCCCCCTGGAACGGCGCCCAGAGCCCGTACTACGACCAGACCCTGCAGAGCCTGGCGCGGCACTTCCGGGTCAGCACCACCCACGCCTGGGCCGACCTGCCGGAGCACGTGCGCGACGCCATCCTCGACGGCACCGAGCAGTCGGTCGAGTTCACCTACAAGGATGAACGACGCTCCTACAAGGTCAGCAAGCCGTTCGAGGGCGTGCTGAAGAACCTGCGCCGGCGCCTCGCCGAGACCGACAGCGCCTGGGTGCGCGAGGAGCTGTCGCGATACCAGGCCGAGAAGCCCTGCGCCGCCTGTGGCGGGGCGCGGCTGCGCCCGGAGGCGCTGTCGGTCAGGATCGACGGCAGCACCATCGCCCAGGCCTCCGAGCTGCCGATCCGCCGCGCGCTGCAGTGGTTCTCCGGGGTGGAGGCGACGCTGAGCCCGCAGCGCGCCGAGATCGCGCGCCGCATCCTGCGCGAGATCGGCGAGCGGCTGCGCTTCCTCGACGATGTCGGGCTCGACTACCTCACCCTGTCGCGCGGCTCGGCGACGCTGTCGGGCGGCGAGAGCCAGCGCATCCGGCTGGCCAGCCAGATCGGCTCCGGCCTGACCGGTGTGCTGTACGTGCTCGACGAGCCCTCGATCGGCCTGCACCAGCGCGACAACGAGCGGCTGCTCGGCACGCTGGCGCGGCTCAAGCGGCTCGGCAACACGCTGCTGGTGGTGGAGCATGACGAGGAGGCGATACGCGCCGCCGACCACCTGATCGACATGGGACCGGCGGCGGGGATGCATGGCGGCCACGTCATCGCCGAGGGCACCCCGGACCAGGTGGCGCGGCACCCGGACAGCCTGACCGGCGCCTACCTCTCGGGACGCATGCGCATCGAGATCCCGAAGCGGCGGCGCACCTGCGACCCGGCGCGGGCGATCCGCGTGGTCGGCGCCTCGGGCAACAACCTCAGGCAGGTGACCGCGCAGTTCCCGCTCGGCACCTTCACCTGCGTCACCGGCGTCTCCGGCGGCGGCAAGTCCACGCTGGTGGTCGACACGCTGTACAAGGCGCTGTCACGCCGGCTGATGGGCTCGGGCGAGGTGCCGGCGCCGCACGAGCGCATCGAGGGGCTGGAGCTGCTCGACAAGATCATCGACATCGACCAGTCGCCGATCGGCCGCACCCCGCGCTCCAACCCGGCCACCTACACCGACCTGTTCGCGCCGATCCGCGACTGGTTCGCCGAGCTGCCGGAGAGCCGGGCGCGGGGCTACAAGCCCGGGCGGTTCAGCTTCAACGTCAAGGGCGGCCGCTGCGAGGCCTGCCAGGGCGACGGG
>CAXTOC010000330.1:0-2868 GCA_964245725.1 uncultured Acetobacteraceae bacterium
GTCCGGTGTCCATCCGGTATCCTGTTCAGCCGATGGCGTGGCGCCCGGCATCCTGAGGGCGGAACTCGAGGCCCAGCTCCGGTCGGCCGAGGTCCGGCCGGATGACGCCGCCATCCGCCACCGGCGCGCCCTCGAACGCCATCTCAGTGCTTGCCGGGCAGCACGCTGGCCAGCAGCTCCTTGGCGCTGTTCTTCAGCACGCTGCCGAGCTCGGGCTCGCTGGGCAGCATCGACAGGAAGTTGGCCGCGTCCTTGAGCGTGATGTGCGGCGGCAGCGGCGGCACGTTCGGGTCGGTGCGCACCTCCAGGATCACCGGCCGGTCCGCCGACAGCGCCTCGTCCCAGGCGGCGCCGAGCTTCTCGGGATCGTCGACGTAGATGCCCTTCAGCCCGACCAGCTCGGCGTATCTGTGGTAGGGGAAGTCGGGGATGCTCTGGGTGGATTGCGTCTTGCCGTGGCCGAGCTGCACGCGCTCCTCCCAGGTGACCTGGTTGAGGTCCTGGTTGTTCAGCACCAGCACGACCAGGCGCGGGTTGCTCCAGCTGCGCCAATACTTGCCGATCGTGATCATCACGTTCAGGCCGTTCATCTGCATGGCGCCGTCGCCCATGCAGGCGATCGCGGTGCGCTCGGGAAACGCCATCTTGCCGGCCATCGCGTAGGGGGTGCCTGCGCCGAGCGAGGCGAGGCTGCCGGACAGCGACGCCTTCATGCCGCGGCGCATCTTCAGGTCGCGGCCGAACCAGTTCGCGACCGAGCCAGAGTCGGCGGTGACGATCGCGTTGTCCGGCAGGCGCGGCGACAGCTCCCAGAACACGCGCTGCGGGTTGACGGGCTTCGCCGGCTGCATCGCGCGCGTCTCGAGCAGCTTCCACCAGCTCGCCACCTCGCGCTCGATCTTGTGTCGCCATGCGAGGTCGGTCTTCTGGCGCAGCATCGGCAGCAGTGCGCGCAAGGTCGCCGCGCTGTCGCCGATCAGGTTCACCTCCATCGGGTAGCGCAGGCTCAGGTTGGCGCCGTCGATGTCGATCTGCACGCCACGCGCGCTGCCCGGCTTGGGCAGGAACTCGCTGTACGGGAAGGAGGAGCCCACCATCAGCAGGGTGTCGCAGCCCTGCATCAGGTCCCAGCTCGGCTTGGTGCCGAGCAGGCCGAGGCCGCCGGTGACGTAGCCGACATCGTCCGGAACCGCCGCCTTGCCGAGCAGCGCCTTGGCCACGCCGGCGGCGAGCGCCTCGGCCACCGCCATCACCTCGTCGGTCGCCGACAGGCAGCCGGCGCCGACCAGGACGGCGACCTTGCTGCCGGCGTTGAGCACCTCGGCGGCCTCGCGCAGGCCGGCCTCCTCGGGGACCTTGCTCTCGGTGGCGTAGCCGATGCCGGTGTGCGTGGTGCCGTGCGCCAGCGGCGGATCCAGGTAGGCCATCCCCTGCAGGTCGTTGGGGATGATCACGCAGGTCACCGAGCGCTTCACCGCGGCGATACGCACCGCGCGGTCGATCAGGTGGCGGACCTGCGAGGGCACGGTGGCGGTGGCGACGTATTCGGAGGCGACGTCCTTGAACAGGCTCTGCAGGTCGACCTCCTGCTGGTAGTCGGCGCCGATCGCGGTGCGTGCCTGCTGGCCGACGATGGCGACCACGCCGACATGGTCCATCTTGGCGTCGTATAGGCCGTTGAGCAGGTGGATCGCGCCGGGCCCGGAGGTGGCGTAGCAGAGCCCGACCTGGCCCGTGAACTTGGCGTGCGCCGACGCCATGAAGGCGGCCATCTCCTCGTGCCGCACCTGGACGTAGTCGAAGCCGTCGGCGATCGCCTTCTCCAGCGCCAGATCCAGGCCGCCCACCCCGTCGCCGGGATAGCCATAGACCCGTCCAAGGCCCCAGGCGCGCAGCCGGTGCCAGACGAACTCGCTCACGTTCATGCTCATCGCGATGTCCTTCGTAAACCGGTCGGACGCGCTGGGTGGTCGTCGATTCTCACGCAATCCGACTTCGTTCTGGATGCGTCAGATGAGGCTCGACCAGATCTCCTTGCGAGAGAGGATATCCTCATCGAGTTACAGCAGCCTAGCCCGTTTGCGTCGTGTCTCGTCAAGGTCCGTACGAGCCCTCGACCGGCGGAACTCGTGCGCGGCGTCGTCTCGAAGGCGAGCGGGATCGCCGTCGCGAGGTGCTTCCGCCTTCGACGGCGAGGAACTGCTGGATCAGGCGCCGGCCTGATCGTCGAATCGTGCTGGCAGCGCGTGCTAAGGCTTGGTGATGAGTGCCATGGTCCAGATCCGGCGCGTCATGCAGGCAGATCCGCTTCGCTGGCACATGCTCGGCCTGGTGCGCGCCCTGCACCTGCCGGATTGCTGGATCGGCGCGGGTTTCGTCAGGGCTGCCGTCTGGGACCGTCTGCACGGGCGCCTGCCATCGCCGCCCGGTGGAGACGTGGATGTCATCTGGCACGATCCTCGGCGTCAGGACCCTGCCGAGGATGAGAGGCACGAAGCCGCGCTGAAGGCGGCAGAACCGTCCATCCTCTGGTCGGTGAAGAACCAGGCGCGGATGCACACCCGCAACGGTGACGCACCCTACGTTTCGGCGACGGAGGCGATGCGGTACTGGCCCGAGACGGCGACGGCGATCGCCGTCCGGCGGTCCGATGCAGATCATTGCGAGATCGCAGCACCCTTCGGAGCGGACGACCTCGTGAACCTGGTCCTGCGACCGACGCCGTGTTTCGTCCGCGGCAGACGGCACCTCTATGAGGAGCGTGTCCGAAACAAGCGGTGGGCCGCGTCATGGCCGCTGCTGAGGCAAGCCTGATGATCGCTCTCCACCGACTGCGCCTCCACGTCGCGCGCGACACCCTGTCTGATG
>CAXTOC010000331.1:0-2838 GCA_964245725.1 uncultured Acetobacteraceae bacterium
ACTGCGTCGCCTCGAAGCCGGTGTCGGGACCGGTGACCAGCGTGTGCAGGGCGGTGGCCTCGACGCTGGCGCAGGCGGCCGGCAGCGCCAGCCCCTCGGCTCCCTCCGCCCGTGCGGCCGGGCTGCCGAGCCAGAGGCCGAGCAGGAGGGTCGCGGCCACGGCGCGAGCGGTCTGTTCGAGCATCGGCCGGAAGGGTGGCGCAGGCCGTCCGTCGTGGCAATGTGCCGCTCGTCTCGCCGGGCTCGGCCGCGCGACCCCCGGATCGCCGCATGCCCAGACCGGACCCTTTCCTGCTCGCCCTGCTCGCTACCCTCGCGGTGGCGACGCTGCTGCCCTGCCGGGGTGCGGCCACGACGCTGTTCCACGCGCTGACCATCGTCGTGATCGCGGTGATGTTCTTCCTCCAGGGTGCCCGGCTGTCGCGCCGGGCGATGCTTTCGGGGCTGGTCGCGTGGAGGCTGCACGCCGTCATCTTCGGCTGCACCTTCGTGCTGTTCCCGCTGCTGGGGCTCGGGCTGCACGCGATGCTGCCGAGGCTGCTGACGCCGACGCTGTGGCTCGGCATCCTGTTCGTCTGCGCCCTGCCCTCGACGGTGCAGTCCTCGATCGCCTTCACCTCGATCGGCCGCGGCAACGTGGCGGCCGCGGTGTGCTCGGCCACCGCGTCGAACCTGCTCGGCATCGCGGTGACGCCGCTGCTGGTCGGGCTGCTGCTCAGCCGACGTGGCGGCGGCGTGTCGGAGCACGCGGTGCTGGACATCGTGCTGCAGCTGCTGCTGCCGTTCCTGCTCGGCCAGCTGCTGCAGCCCTGGATCGGCGACTGGGCGCGGCGCCATCGTCGGCTGCTCGGCTTGACCGATCGCGGCTCGATCCTGATCGTGGTCTACACCGCCTTCAGCGAGGCGGTGGTGCAGGGGATCTGGGGCAAGCTGTCGCCGTCGATGCTGGCGCTGGTGCTGCTGGTCGACACGGCGTTGCTGGCGCTGGTGCTGCTGGCGACGCGCTACGGCGCGCGCCTGCTCGGCTTCTCGCGCGAGGACGAGATCGCCATCGTGTTCTGCGGCTCCAAGAAGACCCTGGCCTCCGGCGTGCCGATGGCGGGGGTGCTGTTCCCGCCCGCGACCGTCGGCATGGTGGTGCTGCCGCTGATGGTGTTCCACCAGATCCAGCTGTTCGTCTGCGCGGTCATGGCGCGACGCTACGGCGCGCGTCCGCAGGGGCGGCTGGCGCCTGATCGTCCCGGGCTGGATCAGCCCGAGAGCTGAGCCAGTCGCCGGGACAACGATCCAGAGCAGGTTCATCGGCTCCTGGCAGCCGCTCTTGCTCTGGAGGATCAGCCGACCGCGTAGTCGACCGCCTCGATGGTGGCGATGTCGAGCAGGCGGTGGAACACCTCCGGTTCCTGCGCGCCGGAGACCGCCATGCGCTCGCCGATCACGAAGCAGGGCACGCCGCTGATGCCGAGCCGGTGCGCGCGGAGGTTCTCGCCGTGCACGACGTCCGCACCTTCGCGCGAGCGCAGGTAGGCGCCGGTCTGCAGCTCGTCGAGGCCCCCGGCATTGACCGCGATCGCGACCAGGGTGGCGAGGTCGCCGATGTCGCGGCCGTCGCTGAAATGCGCCGCGAACAGCGCCTCGACGATCTCGGTGGCGCGGCCGAAGCGCTGCGCCCAGCCGACCAGGCGGTGCGCATCGACGCTGGAGGGGACGTGGATGACGCGCTCGAAGCGGAAATCGACGCCCTCGCCGCGGCCGAGCTGCGTCACCGCGGCATACAGCCTGCGGGCACGCTCCTCGCCGCCGAACTTGCGCACCACGTAGTCGAAGCGCGACATCCCCGCGCGCGGCATGTCGGGGTTGAGCAGGAACGGTCGCCAGGTGATGTCGAATCCCGGCGCCGACATGACGGATGTCGCGGCGCGGCGGTCCGACAGCGCGCGCAGCAGTCGGCGAACCCCGAGATAGCACCAGGGGCAGACGAAATCGTGGACGATCTCGATCGCGAGCCGGCTGCGCAGGGGCGTCAAAGCGTTCACGACGCCAGTCTATTCCGGAAAAATTTAGATTCGACTAAAATCGCATCGCGGCCGAACTTGCACGCCCGGCGTGTGCGCCTGCACGGCAGGTTGTGGGCCTGAAGGACGATCATGGACCGGGATGCCGTGCAGGCCGAGTTCGCCCAGTACGTGGCGACGCTGGGACGAGGCCCGGGGCGCTCGCGGCCGCTGCGCCGCGACGAGGCGCGGGCGGCGTTCGGCCTGGTGCTGCAGGGCCTGGCCGATCCGATGCAGGTCGGCGCGTTCCTGATGCTGCTGCGCTACCGCGGCGAGGATCCCGACGAGATCACCGGGCTGGTCGAGGCCGCGCGCGATCATGCGGGGTTGGGCCGGTCGGCACTCGCGGCGGCGTCCGGCGGGCGCGCCCTGCCGCCGGTCGAGCTGGACTGGCCCAGCTACGGCGCCGGCCGCACCCGCGGCGCGCCCTGGTTCCTGCTGTCGGCGCTGGCGCTCGCAGACTCCGGGGTGCGGGTCCGCCGCGCCCAGCAGCAGGCGCAGCGCGATGCAGCCGGGGTCGCCGACTCCCTGTCGCGCGACGGGTTCGCCTACTGGCCGTCGGCGGCGATGGCGCCGGCGCTGGACCGCCTGCTCGGCCTGCGCCGACTGTTCGGGCTGCGCTCCCCGGTCAACACGGTGGCCCGCCTGCTCGATCCGGCGGATGCCGCCGCCTCGGTCGACGGGGTGTTCCATCCGCCCTACATCGCCCTGCATCTGGGCGTCGCCGAACGGCTGCACCGGCCGTCGCTGCTGGTGCTCAAGGGCGGCGGCGGCGAGGCGGAGC
>CAXTOC010000332.1:0-1991 GCA_964245725.1 uncultured Acetobacteraceae bacterium
CGGGGGTGTTGGTGACCCGCACGCCGGCGGCGCGCATCGCCTCGATATCGACGCGGTCGTAGCCGACGCCGTTGATGGCGACGATGCCCAGCGCCGGCAGCCGCGCCGCCAGCGCGGCGTCGATGCCCTGGTGGCCGCCGGTCACCACGGCACGCACGTCGGCGCCGTGCTCGCGCAGCCACGCCTCCTGCAGCGGCGGCTCGGGCCAGCGATGCACCGCGTAGCGCCGATCGAGTGCCGCCTGGTGCGAGGGCAGCAGCGGGCAGAGCTGCAGCAGCTTGACGCTCACGATGGCTTCTCCATTCCTACAGCACCGACAGCACGCCGCCGTCGACGTAGATCACCTGGCCGTTGACAAAATCGGAGGCGCGCGAGGCCAGGAACACCGCCGCCCCGCACAGCTCCTCGACCCGGCCCCAGCGGCCGGCGGGGGTGCGGCCGCGCAGCCAGGCGTCGAACGCGGCATCCTCGCGCAGCGGCCGGTTCAGCTCGGTCTCGAAATAGCCGGGCCCGATCGCGTTGATCTGCAGGCCGTGCCTGGCCCAGTCCGCGCACATGCCGCGCGTCAGCATCTTCACCGCCCCCTTCGAGGCGGTGTACGGCGCGATCGTCGGCCGTCCGACCTCGCTCTGCAGGCTGGCGATGTTGATGATCTTGCCGCGGCCGCGCGCGATCATGTGCCTCGCGGATCGGCCGGCCGTTCTCGGTCGCCAACAGCTCGGCGAGCCGCGGCGCCTTCATGTCCTCGCGCTCGATGCGCGCGACGCCCGCCTGCACCGCCTCGGGATCGGTGACGTCGAACACGCCGAGACCATCGGCCGGCGACAGCGCCGCCTCGCCCAGCCCGGCAGCCGCCGCCTGCAGCCGCGCGCCGCTGCGTCCGTTCAGCACCACGCGGGCGCCCGCCTCGGCGAGTCCGTGCGCCAGCGCCAGCCCGATGCCCTGGCCGGCGCCGGTCACCAGGGCGAGCCGGCCGCTCAGGTCGAACAGGTCCGAGGCCATGCCGGCACGCTCCTGCCTTGCCTGCCCGCGCTGTCGGGCCGCTCGTTGAACCGCACCGGGCCGGATCGAGTGGATAGGGGCTTTCGCCGCTCCGGAGACGATGCCATAGCTATGTGCGCGGTCACATTGCAAGGCCCCGGCGACAAGTAACGGGTCCATCAAGAAGCGTTGACGCGGAGGATCTGATGCTGGCTGCCGTGCTGCACGCAGCGCACGACCTGCGGATCGAGGAACGCGGCGAGCGTGCGCTCGAACCCGGCGAGGCGCGGGTGCGCGTCGCCTGCGGCGGCATCTGCGGCTCGGACCTGTCCTACTTCAGCAAGGGCGGCGTCGGCGACTTCAGGGTGCGCGAGCCGCTGACGCTCGGCCATGAGGTCGCGGGCGAGGTGGTCGAGCTGCTGGCGCATCCGGACTGGTCGCCACCCGCCGACGTCGCGGTCGGCAGCCGCGTGGCGATCAACCCGAGCCGCCCGTGCCTGCATTGCGGCTTCTGCCGTGCCGGGCAGGGCAACCTGTGCCGCCACATGCGCTTCCTGGGCAGTGCCGCCCTCTCGCCGCACGTCCAGGGCGCGTTCAGCCAGAGCGTGATCGTGCGCGCCGACCAGTGCGTGCCGGTGCCGGCCGAGATGCCCTACCCCGTCGCCGCCTGCGCCGAGCCGCTCGCGGTGGCGCTGCACGGGGTGCGGCCAGCTGCACCGTCACCGACCTGTTCGAGCCCCCGCTGCGCATCGCCCGTGCCATGGGGGCGGCCGAGACCATCGACGTGCGGACCGAGCCGGAGCGTCTGGCCGCATCGGCCGACAAGCGCGGCGGCTTCGACGTGGCGCTCGAGGCCACCGGCGCCGCCGCCTCGGTGCTCGGCATGCCGCCGCTGATGCGCCCGGGCGGCCGGATCGTCCAGCTCGGCATGCTGCCGCCGGGGGCGGTGCCGCTGCCGGTGAACCTGCTGATGGCGCGCGAGATCGACCTGGTCGGCTCGTTCCGCTTCC
>CAXTOC010000332.1:2001-2828 GCA_964245725.1 uncultured Acetobacteraceae bacterium
CTTCCACGCGGAGTTTGCCTTCGCCGTCGAGGCGCTGGCCAGCGGCCGCATCGACGTCGCCCCGATCCTGTCGCAGCGCTTTCCGCTGCGCGAGGCGGCCGCCGCCTTCGCGCTCGCCGGCGATCGGCAGCGGGCGATCAAGGTGCAGCTGGACATCGCCTGAACCCGGCGGCGATCAGGAGACACGGCATGGACCGCGACCCCGCGTCCCCCGCACTGCTTCGCTTCGAGGCCGTCAGCAAGCGCTTCGGCGGCACGCTCGCGGTCGACGACGTCTCGCTGGTGCTGCACGAGGGCGAGATCCTGGCCCTGCTGGGCGAGAACGGCGCCGGCAAGTCGACGCTGATCAAGATGCTCGCCGGCATCCATACGCCCGACGCCGGCCGCATCCTGTTCCGCGGCGAGCCCTACCGCCACCTCCACGCGCGTCGCGGCGGGCGCCAGCACGTCGCCTTCATCCACCAGGATCTGGGCCTGATCGACTGGATGACGGTGGCCGAGAACATCGCGCTGGGGGTCGGCTACCGGCGCCGCCGCGCGCTGATCTCCTGGTCGGACACGCGCGCGCAGGCGCGCGAGGTGCTGCGCACGATGAGTGCGGACATCGACCCCGACGCGCGCATCATGCATCTCGGCCGCACCGAGCGCTCGCTGGTGGCGATCGGCCGGGCGCTGGCGGCGCGGGCGGAGGTGCTGGTGCTGGACGAGCCCACCGCCAGCCTGCCGGCCGACGAGGTCGCGCGCCTGCTCGGCGTGCTGCGCGACCTGCGCGGCACCGGCATCGGCATGATCTACGTCTCCCACCGGCTCGACGAGGTGTTCCAGGT
>CAXTOC010000333.1:0-2810 GCA_964245725.1 uncultured Acetobacteraceae bacterium
ATAGGACGGGACCCCGGTGCCGAGCGCGGCCGAGGCACGGCCGGCGAGCACGTCGCCCACCCGCTGCGCCGGCGCGGCATAGCTCGCGCCCCCGGCCACATAGGCCCGCTCCTCCCAGTGCCGCTGGAGAGCGATGCCGGCGAGGGGCCCGTCCGGATAGTCGCGCGCCGGATCGATGCCGACCACCAGCCCCGAATTGGCGTTACGCTCGTTGCGCGAATATTGGCTCATGCCGTTGGTGACGACCCGGCCGGGCTCCGACGCCGCCGCCACCACCGTGCCGCCGGGGCACATGCAGAAGCTGTAGACGGTGCGCCCGTTCGCGCAGTGGTGCGAGAGCGTGTAGGCGGCGGCCCCGAGATCGGGATGGCCGGCGCAGGCGCCGAAGCGGGCACGGTCGATCCACGACTGCGGATGCTCGATGCGCACCCCGATCGAGAAGGGCTTGGCCTCCATGTGGACGCCCTGCGCGTGGAGCGCGGCGAAGGTGTCGCGCGCGCTGTGGCCGGGCGCCAGGACCACCTGTTCCGCCGCGAGCTGGCCGCCATCGGCGAGGTGCAGCCCGCGCAGCCGATGCTCCCCGTCCAGCTCCAGCCGCTCGACCCGCGCACCGAAGCGATACTCGCCGCCCAGCGCCTCGATCGCGGCGCGCATGCGCTCCACCATTGCAACCAAGCGGAAGGTGCCGATGTGCGGGTGCGCCTCGGTCAGGATCTCGGAGGGCGCGCCGGCGGCGACGAACTCCGCCAGCACCTTGCGGCCGAGATGGCGAGGATCCTTGACCTGGCTCCACAGCTTGCCGTCGGAGAAGGTGCCGGCACCGCCCTCGCCGAACTGCACGTTGCTCCCCGGCGTCAGCTCGCCGCGGCGCCAGAAGGCGAAGGTGTCGACGGTGCGGGCGCGCACGATGCGGCCGCGCTCCAGGATGATCGGCCGCAGCCCCATCTGCGCCAGCACCAGCCCCGCCAGCAGCCCGCACGGACCGGCGCCGATCACCACCGGCCGCTGCCCGGACGGAGATGGCGTCGCGGGCCGGACGCGATACCGCGTGTCCGGCGTGCGCGCCAGCTTGCCGTCGCGGGCGTGGCGGGCGAGCACGGACTCCTCGTCGCGGAGCCGCACGTCGACGCTGTACACCAGGCTGATCGCGCCGCGCCGGCGCGCGTCGTGGCCGCGCCGGGCGATGCGCAGCGACAGCAGCGCGTCGGGTGCGATGCCGAGCCGCGCGACCGCCGCACGTTCCAGCGCGTCCGCCGGATGGTCGAGCGGCAGCTTGAGTTCGGTCATTCGCAGCATGGGGGTCTGTAGCGCAGCTCCGCCCCGCACCACCACCCCGCTCGCGCGGCACCCGGTCGTGCTACCATCCGGCTGCCCGATCCCGTATCGAGGCGAAAGGATCCGGAACGGCGAGGCCATGACGCACGAGCATACGGATCACGGACATGCGCACGGGCATGCGCACGGGCACGGGCACCACCATCACCACGCGCCGGCCGGCTTCGGGCGCGCGTTCGCGATCGGCATCGCCCTCAACCTCGCCTACGTCCTGGCGGAGGCGACCTGCGGCGTGCTCGCCCACTCGCTGTCGCTGCTCGCCGATGCCGGGCACAATCTCGGCGACGTGCTGGCGCTGGCCTCAGCCTGGGTCGCACAGCGCCTCGGCAGCCGGCAGCCCTCGGGGCGTTTCACCTACGGCCTGCGTCGCTGCTCGATCCTGTCCGCACTCGGCAACGCGATCCTGCTGCTGGTGATCACCGGCGGCATCGCCTGGGAGGCGGTGCGTCGACTGCTCGAGCCGGCGCCGGTGGCGGGCGTCCTGGTGATGGCGGCCGCCTTCGCCGGCATCCTGGTCAACGGCGCCACCGCGCTGCTGTTCGCGCGCGGCCGCCACGGCGACGTCAACCTGCGCGGCGCCTTCCTGCACATGGCGTCGGACGCGGCGATGGCGTGCACGGTGGTGCTGGCGGGGGTGCTGATCTGGTGCACCGGCTGGCGCTGGATCGATCCCGCGACCAGCCTGGTCGTCTCGGTGGTGATCGTCGCCGGCACCTGGTCGCTGCTGCGCCACTCGCTCGACCTGGCGCTGGACGCGGTGCCGCCGGGGATCGATCGCCACGCGGTGGAGAGCTTCCTGCGCGCGCTGCCGGGCGTGACCGACCTGCACGACCTGCATATCTGGGGCATGTCGACCACCGAGACCGCGCTCACCGCGCACCTGGTGCGGCCGCACCTGCCGACCGACGATGCCTGGCTGCGAGGCGCCGCCGAGGAGCTGCGCCGACGCTACGGCATCGGCCACGCCACCTTCCAGATCGAGCACGGCCAGGACGGTCCCTGCGCGCTGGCGCTGGCCGGCGCCGTCTGAGTCCGGTCCTTGAGCCTCGTCCTCCGGCTCGGCTGGGGCAGCGTGGTCGTCAGCCTGGCGGCGCTCTCGCTCAAATACGCCGCCTATGCCGTCACCGGCAGCGTGGCGCTGTACTCCGACGCGATCGAGTGCATCATCAACGTGGTGGCGGCGATCGCCGCCCTGCTCGCACTCTCGGTCAGCGCGCGTCCCGCCGACGCCAACCATCCCTACGGGCACTACAAGGCGGAATATCTGTCGGCCGTGGTGGAGGGCACGATGGTGCTGCTGACGGCGTCGGCGATCGCGGCCCAGGCCTGGATCGGCTGGCACCACCCGCACGCGCCGAGCGCGCCGCTGCTCGGCATCGGGCTCAACGCCGCGGCGGGCCTGCTGAACTGGGTCTGGGCGCTGGCGCTGGTCCGGGTCGGGCGGGCGCGCCGCTCGCCGGCGCTGGCGGCCGGCG
>CAXTOC010000334.1:0-2793 GCA_964245725.1 uncultured Acetobacteraceae bacterium
CCGCCTGGGTGTAGAGGCTGGTCCGCATCACGCGGCCCTCGTAGTTGCCGCGCTCGATCAGGCTCTCGGTCGGCCCGTCGAGGCCGCTGCCGTCACGCGGACGGCTCAGCGGGCGGCCGCTCGGGGTGCCGGGGATGATCGCGGCCTCCATCAGCCGGTCGGTGAGGCCGGGTGCGATGCGTCCGGCGGCGGCCATCAGCTTGGCGCCGCCGCCCACGAACACCTCGCGCACCGGATGCACCGCGGCGTGCAGGATCGCGTGCGCCACCGCCTCTGGCGCGTAGACCGGCGGGACGTGGTGCGGCTCGGAGGGCAGGTAGTTCTTGGCGTTGACGGTGAACGGCGTGTCGATCTGGCCGGGCTTGATCAGGGTGACCGAGATCGGCGCGCCCTCCTGCTCCAGCTCCATGCGCAGGGCCTCGGTGATGCTCTTCACCGCGGCCTTGCCGGCGCAGTAGATGCCCTGCAGCGGCACCGCGCGCTCCGACACCTCGCTGCCGACATTGATGATCGCGCCGCCGCCGCGTGCGCGCAGGTGCCGCAGCGCCTCGCGCGAGCCGTAGACCTGGCCCCACAGGTTGGTCTCGAAGGAGCGACGCATGTCGGCGACCGACACCTCCTCCATGCGGCCGTAGACGCCGATGCCGGCGTCGTTGATCCAGGTGTCGAAGCCGCCGAACCTGGCGATCGCCTTCTGCGCGATCAGGCCGACCTGCTCCTCCTGGCCGACATCCGCCACCACGTAGGCCGCCCTGCCGCCGCGCCGCTCGATCTCCTCGGCGAGGTTGCGCAGCGCGGTCTCGCTGCGCGCCGCCAGCACCAGGGCCGCGCCCTGGTCGGCGGCCAGGCGCGCGGTCGCCAGGCCGATGCCGGACGACGCGCCGGTGATGACCACCACCTGCTCACGCAACGGCCTGAGGATCACTTTCATCGCCGAGCTCCTTCGGGCGCCGCACTAGGCCAGGTTGAACACCACCTTGACGCAGCCATCCTTCTTGTCGCGGAAGGTCTTGTACAGGTCAGGACCGTCGGCGAGGTTGCTGCTGCGGTGGGTGATGAGGAAGGTGGGGTCGATGGTGCCGTCCTGGATCAGCTTGGTCAGGTCGTCCAGGTAGCGCTTCACGTGGGTCTGGCCGCTCCGCATGGTCAATCCCTTCTGCACGATGGAGCCCATGTTGACCGGCGTCGGGCCGCCATAGACGCCGGGCACCGAGATGACGCCGCTCGGGCGCACGGCGGTGATCATCTCGGTCAGCGCGTAGGGCCGCGCGGTGCTGGTCAGCTTCTCCTGGATCGCGCTCAGGATCCCGGTGGCACTGTGGCCGGCCACCGCCTCCATGCCGACGCAGTCGATGACCGCATCCGGGCCTTCTCCGTGGGTGATCTCCTTGAGCCGCTCGAGCACGTCCTCCTTGGTGAAGTCGATCACGTCGGTGGCACCCGCCTGACGCGCCAGGGCGATCCGCTCAGGCACGTCCTCGATCGCGACGATGCGGGCAGCACCCATGACGGCCGCGGACTTGATCGCGAACAGGCCGACCGGACCCGCGCCCCAGATCGCGACCGTCTCGCCGCCCTTGAGGTCGCAGTACGCCATGGCCTGCCAGCCGGTGGGCAGGATGTCGCTGAGGAACAGCGCCTGCTCGTCGGTCATGCCTTCCGGCACCTTCATCGGCGCCACGTCCGCCATCGGCACCCGCACGTACTCGGCTTGGCCGCCCGCGTAGCCGCCGGTGATGTGCGAGTAGCCGAACAGTCCGGCGGTGGGATAGCCGAACATCTTGGCGGCCATCTCGCCGTTGCGGTTGCTGCGCTGGCAGGACGCCCAGTTGTTCATCTTGCACTGCACGCACTGGCCGCAATTGATGTTGAAGGGCACCACCACGCGGTCGCCCTTCTTCAGCGGATGCTCCGCCGAGCCGACCTCGACCACCTCGCCCATGAACTCGTGCCCAAGCACGTCGCCGCTCTCCATGGTCGGCATCTGGCCGTCCATGAGGTGGAGATCGGATCCGCAGATGGCGCAGCTGCTCACCTTGAGGATGATGTCGCGCGGGTCCTCGATGGCGGGATCGGGCACGGTGTCGCAGCGGATGTCGCCCCTGCCGTGCCAGCATAATGCTCGCATGTCCTCGCTCCTTGCCGAGTGCTTTGCCCGCCAACGCGGGCGGGCGCACTCGGTTAGGAGGAGCGGCGCGATATATTGCTTTGTGTTCGAACGCCGTTCCTGGGCGGTCGGGTCGCGGCGCGCGGCGGCTCAGGATCGGTCGCGGCGCCCGAAACGATCGACTTGGTCGGCATCGCGCTGCAGCTTCTCGGCGGTGTCGATGTCCCCAGCCCTCTGCCAGGCGCTCGCCACGTTCTGCAGGAACACCGCGCGCGCCGCGAAGCCGGTCGAGCTGTAGATGGCCGGCGGCGGCCCATCCAGGAAGTCGGGGATACGGATCGCTCTTCGATGACTCATGTGGATCTCTCCGCTCATGAAAACGAGGCTCGGAGACCATACCAAAACAAGTGCGGGCATCCAACAAGATGATGATACCGAAGCATAGGCTGGGCCGATTATTCTCCGCTGCGTTGCTGTTGTACCGAAGCCCCGATGATTGTTTCGATTTGCGAGATTTCTTGGAGCACGTTGATTACGCGGTATTCGGTGTTTCTGTCCCGCCTCCGATCTCGCTCCCGACGCTCACGGCCGCGATCAACGACAAGCTGCAAAGCTTTGTCGTTGCTCGAACCGGACAGCGACCGGCTGCCGCGCCCGAGGCGGACGGCTAGCCGCGCGTGCCGGGC
>CAXTOC010000335.1:0-2758 GCA_964245725.1 uncultured Acetobacteraceae bacterium
GGTGGCGACGGGCTACGCGCCGGCGCGCGGCTTCCTGCCGCTGCTGCTGGTCGGGGTGGCGCACGCCGCGGTGCTGGCGCCGCTCACCCCGCTCGCCGACGCACTCACCCTTGGCTCGTCGCGCGCGCTGGAGGGGGGCGCGCTGGAGGGGCGCACGCAGGGGGGGTTCGAGTACGGCTGGGTCCGCGCCGCCGGGTCGGCGGCCTTCATCGCCGGCACCCTGCTCTCGGGACGCCTCGTCGGCTGGCAGGGCCTCGGCGTCATCGTGTGGCTGAACGCCGGCTTGCTCGCGGCGGCGGCCTGCCTCGGCTGGCTGCTGCCCAACCGGATGGCCGGCCTCGATACCGCCCGATCGCCGCGGCAGGGTACGATCCGCGACCTGCTCGCGGTGTCCGGATTCGTGCCGCTGATGATCGTGGCCGCCCTGATCGGCGGCAGCCACGCGATGCATGACGGCTTCGAGGTGATACGCTGGCGCACCGCCGGGCTCTCCGCCGGCCAGTGCAGCGTGCTGTGGGCGCTGTCGGTCGCCTCGGAAGTCGCCGTGTTCCTGCTGTTCGGACGCTCCCTGCTGGAGCGCCTCGGACCCTCTCGGGCGATGATGCTGGCGGCGGTCGCCGGGATCGTGCGCTGGGGCACGGCGGCGCAGACCGCGCTGTTCCCGGTCATGGCGCTGGTGGAACCGCTGCACGGGCTGACCTTCGCGCTGCTGCACCTCGCCTGCATCGACGTGATCGGCCGCACCGTGCCCGCGACACTCGCGGCCACCGCGCAGGCCTTCTACGCGACCGTGGCGCTGGGAGCGGCTTACGCGGCGATCACCCTCGCCGTGGGTCCGCTCTACGCGCATCTCGGCGCCGGGGCGTTCTGGGGCATGGCGGCGCTGTGCCTGCTGGCGCTGCCGCTGGCGCGCGGCATCCGCCTGCCCGCGCGTGACGACCAGCAGGCCGTCGCGGTGGCCAAATGAACGGGCGGCCGGCTTTGCCGGGCCTCGCGCACGCGCTACGTCGTCGGCCGCCGCGCGCCGCCAGGGGAGGCGGATCCGGACAGGAGGTTCTCGAATGACACATGGCGCATCGCGGCTCTCGCTCGTGGCCGGCGGGCTGCTGCTCGGCCTGTCCGCGACCGCCGCGGCCGCCGACGGCACCCGGATCGGCGAGGTGAGCACGACGTTCCGGCTGCTCGGGCGCAACGACAAGATCGTGGTCGACCGCTACGACGATCCCCGTGTCGACGGCGTCAGCTGCTACATGTCGCACGCCGAGACCGGCGGGGTGAGGGGATCGCTCGGCCTCGCCACCGACCCGAGCCGATTCTCGATCGCCTGCCGCGCCACCGGCCGGCTGGTGCCGCACGGCGACCTGCCGGCCAGCGAGACGGTGTTCGGCGAGAGCACCAGCTTCTTCTTCAAGGTGCTGCGGGTAACCCGCCTGTACGATGCGCAGAAGCGCGTGCTGGTCTACCTGGTCTGGTCGACCAAGAGCCTGACCACCGGCGGCAGCCCCTACAACAGCGTGACCGCGGTGCCGCTCGACTGATCCCCCGCCCGCGACGCCGCGAGTGGGCGTCGGCCGCTCAGCGCAGCTCGGCGGAGGTGATGTCGTAGGCGTCCGGGATCATGCTGCCGGTGCGGACCAGCTGCTTCCAGTTCCGTCGCTTGAGCTGCGCGTCGAGCACCGGGTTGATGCGGTAGGAGATGTCCCAGGCGGCCGCGTACTGCTGCAGGTAGTAGTCGCCGGTGAGGTCCGGCAGCGGCGTGCCGCAGATCTCGACCGCCCGCCACATCTCGACGTGGAAGTCGACCACCTGCGTGTCCAGGCAGGCGGTGTCGCCCAGGCGCGGCGGATGGAAGTCGGCCGAGCAGCCCCCGAGTGCCAGGGCTGCGACGGCGAGCAGCCGTTGCGGCAATGCGGTCATCGAGATCCTCGCAGCTAGCTCGGAGGGTCACGACGCTAGCGAGCGGTCCGACGCCGGTCCAGGAAAACCGGCCCGCCTGGGCCGGGCGGGCCTCAGTACTGGAACTGGTAGGTCAGCCCGACGCTGCTGCCGGGGTCGTTCTCAGGCGTGGTGGTGCCGGTCACCGTGCCGCCGGTGCCGACCACGGTGTTCAGCTTCAGCCGCTTTGTCAGGTCGACCTGCACCTGCGCCTGGGTGCCGGAGCCGGAGGTGGACTGCCTGGCCCCGACATAGACGCCGCGCGCCACGTACTTGCCGGCCTCGACGCTGGCGCCGGTGCTGTTGGCGCCGCCGCTGCCGACCGAGAGCCGGTCGAGGCCCAGCCTGCCGCGCACCGCGCCGAGCACCCCCGGCCCGCCGCCACCGACGCCGCTGAGCTCGGCGAGACCCGCCGCCACGCTCGCGATCTGCAGCGGGCTGAGCTGGGTCGTGCTCTGCTGGAACAGGATCAGCGCCAGCACCTGGTCCTGCGGCAGCGGCGGCGTCGAGGACAGGGTGATCTTCGGCGCGTCGGCGTAGCCGCCGACATGCAGCTGGGCGACATCGGCGTTGACGAAGCTCTCGGCGGTGAAGTCGAGCGAGGGGTCGATCTTGTCGGTCACGCCGGCACCGTCGAAGCCGACCCGCCCCTTGGTGAAGGTGAGCGTGGCGCCGACCAGGCTGAAGGTGCCGTGCCGCATGTCGAAGCCGCCGGCGATCACCGGAGCGGCGGTGGTGCCGCCGACGTGCAGCGCACCCCCCAGCTCGGCATCGAGCCCGTGGCCGCGCACGAAGATCTGCCCGGGCGCGCGCAGGGCGAGGT
>CAXTOC010000336.1:0-2748 GCA_964245725.1 uncultured Acetobacteraceae bacterium
GCCTCGCTGGTGATCGTCGACGGTGCCGCCGGGACGGTGGTGGTCGATCCGACGCCGGCGACGCTGGCGGACGCACGCAGCGGCGCCGCCGCCTACGGCCGCGAGCGGCAGCGCTTTGCCCGGCTGCGCCGGCTGCCGGCCGAGCTCGCCAGCGGCGAGCATATCGAGCTGCAGGCCAACCTCGAGCTGCCGACGGAGCTGCCGCTGATCGCGCAGTCGGGTGCGGCCGGCATCGGCCTGCTGCGCACCGAGTTCCTGTTCATCAACGCCGAGTTCCTGCCGGACGAGGCGGCGCAGGAGGCGGTCTACCGCGAGGTCATCGAGGCGATGGGTGCGGACTGCACCACCATCCGGGTGCTCGACTGGGGCGGCGAGAAGCAGAGCGAGGCGCTCGGCAACATCGGCTTCGCCCCCGGCGGCGGCGACCTCAACCCGGCTCTCGGCCTGCGCGGCCTGCGCCTGCTGCTGCGTCATCCCGCGGTGCTGGAAACCCAGCTCGCCGCCATCCTGCGCGCCTCGAGCGCCGGTCCGGTGCGGGTGATGCTGCCGATGGTCACCATCCTGGGCGAGCTGCGCGCGGCGCGCGGCATCTACGAGCGGGTGGCGAGGCGGCTGCGCCGCAAAGGGGTGAAGCTGCCCGACAAGCTGCCGCCGCTCGGGGTGATGATCGAGACGCCGGCGGCCGCGATCGGCGCCGACGCGATGGCGCTGGAGGCGGATTTCCTCGCCATCGGCACCAACGACCTGACGATGTACACGCTGGCAGTGGACCGCGCCTCGGCCGACGTCTCCGCACTCTATGACTCGCTGCACCCGGCGGTGATCCGGCTGATCGCCGGCACCACCGAGGCGGCGCTGCGTCTGCGCCGGCCGGTGTCGTGCTGCGGCGAGATGGCGGGCAACCCGCTGCTGATGCCGTTGCTGCTCGGGCTCGGGCTGCGCTCGTTCAGCATGAACGCGTCGGCGGTGCCACGGGTCAAGCAGGCGGTGCGGGCGCTGAACCTCGACGAGTGCCGGCGTTTCGCGCGGCGGGTGAGCGAGCAGACCGATCCGGAGTCGGTGGCGAGGCTGGTCACCGACTTCTCCAAGGCGAGATAGCCTCAGGCGGCGAGGCCTAGGGCCAGGTCGGCCGCCACCTCGCGCGACTGGGTGCTGACCTGCGGCAGCCCCATCAGCTCGCCGTGCGTGCCCCGCGCCAGCGGACCCACCACGAACAGCTGCTCCCAGGCGGCGCCGCCCGGGCGGATCACCCGGCTGCGCCGATCCACCGAGATCCCGAGCGCGAACGGATCCGCCTCCAGCGCCCCGGCCTCGTGCAGCGCCCGCAGCACCGGATGCCGCTCCACCACCGAGCGGTGGCCGGGCCCGGTGCAGTTCACGATCGCGGCGACCTGAAGCGAGATCCGGCTCGCCGCCGGGGCGCCGCGCGGATGCAGGACGACGTGCAGGCCGCCTGCCGCCGCCCCGCACGTCGTCTCAGCCGACAGCGGGGTCGCCGCCAGCAGGGTCAGCCCCCCGTTCGCCAGCTCGCCGTGCACGACGCGATCGATCTGCGGCGCCGACGGGAAGCGGTGCGCGTCCCAGTACGGACGAAGGTGACGCAACAGACGTCGACGCTCGGCCACCGGCAGGCTGCCCCAGACGATCCGCCCCTGGGTGCGCAGCGCGTCGATCACGTCCTCCCAGGGACGGCCGAGCCGTGCCACCTCGGAGACCGCGCGTCGCACGCGACGCAGCAGCGCCAGCGCCGTATCCGATGCGGGCTGATCGAAGTTGCCGTATCCCTCCACCGGCCGCGTCGTGCGCGGTCGCGGCAGCAGGCCGCGTCGCGAGACGGCGACGATGCGGGCGCGATGGCCGCGCGCGCGCAGGCCGGCGATGACGTCGCATCCGGTCAGGCCGGTTCCGAACACCAATACCTCGCCGTCGCGCGGCAGCGGATCCAGCGCGCCGGGCCGCCACGGGTCCGCGACCAGCCTCGCATCGCCGGCGAGCGGGTGCAGGAAGCGCGGCAGGTCGGGCGCGATGTGGCTGACCGCGAGCACGAGGCGGTCGGCCTGCAGGGTCTCGCCGTCCTCCAGCCGCACCGAGAAGCCGTGCGCCGCCGGCAGTGCCGCGGCCGCACGTTGCCGCAGATGGCGGAACTCGGCCCGCGCGGTGCGAACGGCCGCCTGCAGCTGGGCATGCACGTACTGGCCGAACAGCGCCCGCTGCGGATACAGCCGACCATCCGGCAGCACCCCCTCTGGATCCGCCTCCGGCATGCCCCGCGCGCGCAGCCAGGCGTCGAAATGATCCGGCAGCTCGGGAAACACCGACATGCGGGCGGCCGCGACGTTGGCCCGGTGCACAGGGTCGGTGGTGGCGTAGGCGAGGCCGGCGCCGAGCGTCGCCGCGGGCTCGATCAGGGTGATACGCGCCGCCGGGTCGTGGTCGCGCAGCAGGTGCAGCGCGAAGGCGGCGCCGGCCAGGCCGCCCCCGATCACGACGACATGGACCGGCTCTGGCCCGGATTTCGGCCCGATCGACCGACCTGTCGCGACGATGCTCATCTGACCCGCACGATCCCGTTCATGCGCGATTGCCTACACCACCATGCGGCGGCGGGCCATTCGCCGCCTTTTCGCCGGCTGCGTCGTAACCTGTGAGGGAGCGCCACGAATATCCTCAAGCCTCGCGGGTGAACCAGATGAGACCTCAGACAACACCGATCACAGCCGCACCGCCGCAACGCGGATGCCCGCGCAC
>CAXTOC010000337.1:0-2731 GCA_964245725.1 uncultured Acetobacteraceae bacterium
CTGCTGGAGCGACTGGAGGCCAAGCTGGAGCGCTACCCGAACCAGCTCGAGCGTGCCTGCGTCGAGCTGGCCAAGGACTGGCGCACCGACCGCTACCTGCGGCGGCTGGAGGCGATGATGGCGGTCGCCGACGAGACGCGCTCCTTCACCCTGACCGGCAACGGCGACGTGCTGGAGCCCGATGACGGGGTGATCGCGATCGGCTCGGGCGGCAACTACGCGCTCGCCGCGGCGCGCGCGCTGATGACGGTCGACGGCCTCACGGCGGAGGAGATCGCGCGCCGTGCCATGCGCATCGCCGCCGATATCTGCGTCTACACCAACTACGCCGTGATCGTGGAGAGCCTCGGCGATCCCGCGTCGCGCGAAGGGGAGCGAGGCTGATGGACGTGCCCACCTACTCGCCGCGCGAGATCGTCTCCGAGCTCGACCGCTTCATCGTCGGACAGACCGACGCCAAGCGCGCGGTCGCGATCGCGCTGCGCAACCGCTGGCGCCGCGCGCAGCTGCCCGAGGGCATACGCGACGAGGTGGTGCCGAAGAACATCCTGATGATCGGCCCCACCGGCTGCGGCAAGACCGAGATCGCGCGTCGCCTGGCCAAGCTGGCGCAGGCGCCGTTCCTCAAGGTGGAGGCGACCAAGTTCACCGAGGTCGGCTATGTCGGGCGCGACGTCGAGAGCATCGTGCGCGACCTGGTCGAGGTCAGCATCAACATGCTGCGCGACCTGCGCCGCCGCGACGTGCAGGCGCGCGCCGAGCTCGCCGCCGAGGACCGGCTGGTCAACGCGCTGGTCGGCGAGACGGCGAGCGCCGACACCAAGTCCAAGTTCCGGCGCATGCTCCGTGACGGCGAGCTGGAGCACAAGGAGGTCGAGGTCGCGATCGCCGACGCCCAGACCTCGCCGCTCGGCCAGATGGACATCCCCGGCATGCCGGGCGGCAGCGTGATCAATCTCGGCGAGATGATGAAGGGCATGTTCAACAAGCCCGCACAGCCGCGTCGGATGAGCGTCGAGGCGGCGCGCGTGGCGCTGATCCGCGAGGAGGCGGACCGGCTGCTCGACCACGACAGCCTGACCCGCGACGCGGTGGCGCACGCGCAGGACCATGGCATCGTCTTCCTCGACGAGATCGACAAGGTGTGCGCGCGTTCCTCCGAGGGCGGCTTCCGCGGCGGCGACGTCTCGCGCGAGGGCGTGCAGCGCGACCTGCTGCCGCTGATCGAGGGCACCACGATCTCGACCAAGTACGGCCCGGTGAAGACCGACCACATCCTGTTCATCGCTTCCGGCGCGTTCCACCTGGCCAAGCCCGCCGACCTGCTGCCCGAGCTGCAGGGACGGCTGCCGATCCGGGTCGAGCTGGCGCCGCTGTCGCGCGCCGACCTGCGCCGCATCCTGACCGAGCCGGAGCACTCCCTGCTCAAGCAGTACACCGCGCTGATGGGAACCGAGCACGTGGCGCTCGATTTCGGCGAGGACGCGGTCGACGCGCTCGCCGATCTCGCCGCCGACATCAACGACCGCATCGAGAACATCGGCGCGCGCCGCCTGGCGACGGTGCTGGAGCGGCTGCTCGAGGATGTCAGCTTCAGCGCCAGCGACCGCGGCGGCGATACGGTGCACGTCGATGCCGCCTACGTGCGCGACAAGGTGGCGCCGCTGGCGCAGAAGGGCGATCTCAGCCGCTTCATCCTGTAGCCGGAGGCGGGGTCGTGGCCGATCCGTTCCCCGATCCTTTCATCGTGCCCGCCGAGGCGAGTGCCGCCGAGGCGATCGCCGCGATCGGCGAGGAGCTGGAGCTGTTCGACGACTGGATGCAGCGCTACCAGTACATCATCGATCTCGGCCGCAAGCTGCCGCCGTTCCCCAAGCAGTGGGCGGACGACGCGCACCGCGTGCCCGGCTGCCAGAGCCAGGTCTGGATGGAGTCCGAGCTCGCCCACGGGACCCTGCGCCTCGCCGGCGCCTCGGACGCGGCGATCGTGTCGGGCCTGGTGGCGCTGCTGCTGCGCGTCTATTCCGGCCGCACCCCGCAGGAGGTGCTGGCGACCGATCCCGTGTTCCTGCGCGACCTCGGCCTGCTGGAGGCGCTGTCGACGAACCGCGGCAACGGCATCGCCGCGATGGCGCGCGCCGTCCAGCTGGCAGCGAGGCAAGCCGTCGGGGCCTGACCGCCGGGGGTCCGGGGCCTCAGGTCCCGGCGGGTCCAGGGCAGCGCCCTGGCCTCCTTCCGACCCGCCTGCTAAACGCGATCGTGCCAGAGCACGGAGCGATCGATGGCCAGCCACCTGCCCGAATTCCTCATCGGCGTCATCGCCGGCTCGCGCACCGTGATCGCGCCGGCTGCCGTCAGCTGGGCCGCCCGGCTGGACCGGCTGCCGCTGCACGGCACCCGCCTGGGCTTCCTGGCCCATCCGGTGTCGCCCATCGTGTTCAGCGTGCTCGCGGTGGGCGAGATGATCACCGACCAGCTGCCTGGTGGTCCGAGCCGGACGGTTCCGGTGCAGTTCGGCGGCCGGCTGGCGAGCGGCGGGTTCTGCGGTGCCGCGATCGGTGTCGCCCGTGGAGCCTGGTTCAGCGGTCTCGCCGCCGGCGTGGCCGGAGCGGCGGTGGGAACACTGCTCGGTGCCGGCGCGCGCAGCCTGCTGGCCGGGGCGATCGGCCGCGATCTCCCGGCGGGCCTGATCGAGGATGCCGTCGCGGCGGCACCGAGCAGCGTTCCGACC
>CAXTOC010000338.1:0-2727 GCA_964245725.1 uncultured Acetobacteraceae bacterium
GTTGATCGCCAACCCCCGCCGCGCGCCGAGGCGCTCGCACTGCGCCAGATCGAGCTCGGTGAACAGGCGCAGGAAGCGCCCGACATCGGCGTCCTCGGCATTGCGCCAGAACTGCCAGTACTCGAAGGGGGACAGGCGATCGCGCGACAGCCAGACGGCGCCTGCCGCGGTCTTGCCCATCTTGGCGCCGGACGCGGTGGTCAGCAGCGGCGTGGTCAGGCCGAACGCGGGCCTCGAGTCAATCCGGCGGATCAGCTCGACCCCGGAGACGATGTTGCCCCACTGGTCGGAGCCGCCCATCTGCAGGCAGACGCCGTGGCGTCGCCCGAGCTCGCGGAAATCGTAGCTTTGCAGGATCGAGTAGTTGAACTCGAGGAAGGTCAGGCCCTGCTCGCGCTCCAGGCGCTGTCGCACGGAGTCGAAGCCGAGCATGCGGCTGACGCTGAAATGCACCCCCACCTCGCGCAGCAGGTCGATGTAGCCGAGCCGGTCCAGCCACGCCGCGTTGTCGGCGAGAAGGGCCCCGGTCGGCCCGTCGTCGAAGCGCAGCATCGCCTCGAGGTTGCGGCGTATGCCCTCGCTGTTGGAGGCGAGGCTGGCCTCGTCGAGCAGCTGGCGCGCCTCGGCACGGAAGGAGGGATCGCCGATCCGGCTGGTGCCGCCGCCGAGCAGCGCCACCGGTCGATGACCGTGCCGCTGCAGCAGCCGCAGCATCATGATCGGGATCAGGTGGCCGACATGCAGGCTGTCCGCGGTGAGGTCGAAGCCGACATAGCCACTCACCACCCCCGACAGCAGCGCCGCGTCGAGCGCCTCGATGTCGGTGCACTGGAACACGAAGCCACGCGCTTCGGCCTCGCGGAGGAACGGGCTGTCGGGCATGATAAGGCCTGGTCTGGTGGCGCCGGCGAGTCCCGCCGGGTGGCGCGGCGCATCGCGCCGCGCGCCCTGCCGGTCAGTCGGCGGCGAGCGCCATCGTCTTGCGGGCGATGATCTTGCCCACGTAGTCGTCGATGGCGTCGGAGACGGTGTCGGCGTGGTTGGCGAAGACGTGGTCGGCGCCGGCGCAGACCCGGTAGTCTACCTGCACGCCCTTCTGGGTGTTCAGCTTGTCCACCAGCTTGCGCACCGCCGGCTCCGGAACCAGCTCGTCGGTGTCGCCGTGCAGCATCAGCCCGCCGCAGGGACACGGGGCGAGGAAACCGAAGTCGTAGTGGTTCGCGGGCGGCGCCACGCTCACCCAGCCGGAGATCTCGGGGCGGCGCATCAGCAGCTGCATGCCGACGAAGGCGCCGAAGGAGTAGCCCGAGATCCACAGGCCGCTCGAGTTCGGGTTGACCATCTGCATCCAGTCGAGTGCCGCGGCGGCGTCGCTGATCTCGCCGATGCCGCCGTCGTAGCGGCCCTGCGAGCGCCCGACGCCGCGGAAATTGAAGCGCATCACCGAGAAGCCGAGCCGCTCGAAGGCGCGATACATCGCGTAGGTGATCCGGTTGTTCATGGTCCCGCCATGCAGCGGGTGCGGGTGCAGGATCAGGGCGAGCGGCGCGTTGGCTTCACCGGAATGGTGGTAGCGTCCTTCTAGGCGGCCATCAGGACCGGCGAACATTACCTCAGGCATCTTTTCCCGCTATTCTTATCGCTGCGCCTCCAGGCACGGGGCAACAGCTTTGTTACAACGCACCGCCGGGCGCGCAGCGATGCCCCGCCGCGCGCCTGGGTTCAGACGAGCGACGTGTCGTGCCGCGAACCGGTACCGTCCGGATCCGTCGCGCGGAACCGGCCTGGGGGACCTATATGGCGCATCGGATGCAGCTTCCGACATGCCCTGTGCTCAGGAGTGCATTGCGCGTGATGAAGATGTGAAGGGCCACCCGGTTCGGGCAGGAGAGACATCATGCGTAGGGCCTTTGCCGTGCAAAGCCACAGGCCGGAAAATGGTCTGCATTCGGCTCGTGCATAAACCTATAACGATCCCGACCGAAGATTTACACTGAAATCAAGGTGCAAGCGCGGGCCAGCCGCGTCGAACCGAGACACGGGATCGTGAGCCTGGCAAGAGACTCCTCGATATGCTGATGCAACAGCCGCGGAAGGCCGCTTATGGCGCCGATTTCTAACAAAATATTTACCTGTCTCGACGCCAACGCCACCGAGCCGCTGCGGCCGGAGGCGCGCGAGGCCATGCGACGGGCAGCCGAGCTGAACGGCAATCCCTCCTCGCCGCACCGCGAGGGTCGCGCCGCGCGCGCCGTGCTGGAGTCGGCGCGCGAGCAGATCGCGGCACTGTTCGGCGCCGAACCCGACCAGCTGGTGTTCACCTCCGGGGGCACCGAGGCCAACGTGCTGGCGCTGCACGGCCACGAACGGCCGGTGTTGGCGGGTGCGACCGAGCATGACTGCATACGCAGCACCCTGCCGGCGTCGTCGCGCCCGGTCCCGGTTGCCGCCGACGGCCGCGCGCGGCTCTACCTGCTGCGACAGATGCTCGAGGGCGGCCGCGAGCCGGCCCTGGTCTGCCTGATGCTGGCCAACAACGAGACCGGCGTGATCCAGCCGGTCGCCGAGGCCGCGTCGCTGTGCCGCCGGCACGATGCCTGGCTGCATGTCGATGCGGTGCAGGCCGCCGGCCGGCTGCCGGTCGATTTCGCGCGGCTCGGCGCCGACAGCCTAGCGCTGTCCTCGCACAAGCTCGGCGGCCCCAAGGGTGCGGGCGCCCTGCTGGCC
>CAXTOC010000339.1:0-2725 GCA_964245725.1 uncultured Acetobacteraceae bacterium
CTGGCCCTGACGGGGGATGGGCACCGCGCCGTGGGCGAGCCGCATCACCTCGGGTCCGCCGTCGCCGCTGCGCTCGATGACGCGCATGGTCCGGGGAGGGGTCATCGGGAGCTTCCTCATCGCGCCGGGCCACGCCCGATCCTGTAGGGGCAGGGCCGGGTTTGCAAGCGGCGGGGGAGCGGCCGGCGGTGCAACCACGATGGCGGGCACCGGTTCAGATCCAGGCCCCTCGGGCCAGGCACTCGATGAAGGCGAACCCTATGCGACGATCCAGCAGCGGACCGCCCCGCGACCGGCAGCGTGCCGGCAGGGGGCGACGTACGGCTCCCGGTTGCAGCGACATGCCGCCGCGACCGCCGCCGTTCGACGACGAGGACGACGAGGACGACGCGCCGCCGCCGACGGCGAACCCGGTGCTGGGCCTCGAGGTCGCGGGCGAGATCGCGGCGCTCGGCGCGCAGGGCGAGGGCGTCGCGGTCGGCGACCGGGTCTGCGCGCTGGTCGATGGCGGCGGCTACGCCGAGTACTGCGTCGCCCCGCTGGCGCAGTGCCTACCCTGGCCGGCGGGTCTCGATGCCGTGCGCGCCGCCGCCCTGCCGGAGAACTACTTCACCGTGTGGTCGAACCTGTTCCGGATCGGCCGGCTCTCGGCGGGCGAGTCGGTGCTGGTGCATGGCGGCAGCAGCGGCATCGGCAGCACCGCGATCCAGCTCGCGCGCGCGCTCGGCGCGGTCGCCTACGCCACCGCCGGGAGCGAGGCGAAATGCGCGACCTGCCTCTCGCTGGGCGCGCAGGCCGCGATCAACTACCGCACCGAGGATTTCGCCGAGCGGATCCGCGAGCTCACCGGCGGGAAGGGCGTGAACGCGATCCTGGACATGATCGGCGCCGCGTACTTCAGGCGCAACCTGGACAGCCTGTCGGAGGATGGGCGGCTGCTGCTGGTCGCGGTGCAGGGCGGCCACAAGGCGGACGGCCTGAGCCTGTCGAGGCTGATGCAGCGCCGGCTCACCATCACCGGCTCGACGATGCGGCCGCGCACGCCGGCCTACAAGGGCGAGATCGCCGCCGCGCTGCGCGTCCATGCCTGGCCGCTGCTGGAGTCCGGCGCCTGCAGGCCGCTGATCCACGCGGTGTTCCCGCTGGCCGAGGTGGCGCAGGCGCACGCGCTGATGGAGAGCGGCGCGCACGCGGGCAAGATCGTGCTGACGATGGCGGAGGCGTGACGGCCGTCGTCACCGTGAAGCTGCCGCCTTGAGACTGCACGTCGTCGAACGCGAGCCGGAGCAGGACCCCGACGCCGCGCGGCGCCGGCCGCCGATCGTTCTGCTGCACGGGCTGTTCGGCCGCGCCCGCAACCTGGGCTTCTTCCAGCGCCGGCTCGCCGCCGGGCGGCGCACCCTGGCCATCGACCTGCGCAACCACGGCGACAGCCCGCACGGCCAGATGGACTATGTCAGCCTGTCGTTCGACCTGATGGAGACGCTCGCCGAGCGGGACGCGCTGCCGGCGACGCTGGTCGGGCACTCCATGGGCGGCAAGGCGGCGATGACCCTGGCGCTCAACCGCCCCGAGGCGGTGCACAGCCTAGTGGTGGCGGACATCCCGCCGGCGATCACCGGGCATGGCAGCTCGCAACTCGGCCGGCAGTTGCTGCGCATCCGCTTCCCGGGCACCCTCGACCGCAGCGGCGCGGATGCCCTGCTGGCCGAGGCGATCCCCGACCGCGAGCTGCGCCAGCTGATGCTGCAGAACCTCCGGCTCGGGGCTGATCCGGGCTGGCAGATCGGGCTGCGGGAGATCGTCGCCTCGATGATCAACATCGAGGGCTGGCCGTACATCCCCGAGGGCCACGCCTATGCCGGCCCGACCCTGTTCCTGGCCGGCGGCCGCTCGCCCTACATCCAGCCGAAGCACCACCCGGTGATGCGCCGGCTGTTCCCGGCGCACCGGATGGAGGTCATCGAGCATGCCGGGCACTGGCTGCACGCCGAGGAGCCGGCGCGCTTCGCGACCCTGCTCGAGGCATTCTGCGCGACCTACTAGGGCGCCGCCGGCCCTGTCGGCCGGAGCGGTTCAGCCGGTCATCGGGTTGGCCGCCGCCGGGGGCTTGGCCTCGTCGGCGATGCGCCAGAGATACCACGCCGCCGCCGAGCGGTACGGGCTCCAGCTCTCGGTCAGTTCCGCGAGCGCGCGCGGGCGCGGCTGCTGCGGCAGAAGCTTGAGCCGGCGGAAGCCCTCGCGCACGCCGAAATCGTCCACCGGCATGATGTCGGCGCGACCCAGGCTGAAGATCATCAGCATCTCCACGGTCCAGCGGCCGATGCCGCGCAGGCTGCTCAACCGCTCGATCAGCGCCGCATCCGCCAGCCGCGCGGCCTGCCTGCGGCTCGGCACCAGACCGGAGCGGGCGGCCTCGGCGACCGCACGGATCGCGCCCGCCTTGCCCATCGAGAAGCCGCAGCCGCGCAGCGTCGCGGGGTCGGCCTCCAGCAGCGCCTCGACCGCGGGAAACCCGGCCTCGCCCGCGAGCAGCGCGATCATCCGCCCCAGGATCGCCTCGGCGGCGCGGCCGTGCAGCTGCTGGTGGCTGATGGCGCGCACCAGGGCCTCGTACGGCTCCCGCGGCAGCACGGCCAGCCCACACGGGCCGACCCGACGGATCAGCGCGGCCAAATCCGGGTCGGCGGCGGCCAGGTGGCGGGTGGCGCGCGTCATGGCTGAT
>CAXTOC010000340.1:0-2711 GCA_964245725.1 uncultured Acetobacteraceae bacterium
GCCGCCGCCACGGATGTCGTCATCCATTCCGGCCGCCTGATCGCCGGCACCGGCCTCGCCGCCCTGTCCACGGCTGCCCGCGCGCAGCAGCCGGCAGCGGGCGGTCCCGGTGCGGCGGAGATCACCGTCGATCAGGCGCACACCGCGCCGATCCCGATCGCGATCCCGTCCTTCGGTCCAGGCCTGGGCGACCAGATCACCCAGGTGATCAGCGACGACCTCGGGGGCTGCGGCCTGTTCCGGCCGCTCGGCCTCGCCGCGTCCGCCGGCCCCGCCGAAGGCACGCCGGACTTCGCCAGCTACCGCAGCCTCGGTGCGCAGGCGGTCGCCGCCGGCCGCGTGAGCGGAGCCGGCGCGCTGCGGGTGGAGTTCCGGCTCTGGGACGTGCCGGCGGGGCAGCAGATCCAGGGCACCGCCTACACCACCGCCGAGGCCAACTGGCGGCGCATCGCGCACAAGATCGCCGACGTGATCTATCAGCGCATGCTCGGCGAGCGCGGCTACTTCGACACCCGGATCTGCTACGTCGCCCGGTCCGGCGCGCGCGGGCGGCAGGTCACGCGGCTCGCGGTGATGGACCAGGACGGCGCCAACACCCGCGCCCTCACCAGCGGCCGCTGGCTGGTGCTGACGCCGCGCTTCCACCCGACGCGCGACCAGATCGCCTTCATGAGCTATGCCGACGACCGCCCGCGCGTCTACCTGTTCGACCTCGGCAGCGGCCGCGAGGAGGTGCTGGGCGAGTTCCAGGGCATCAGCTTCGCCCCCCGCTTCTCGCCCGACGGCGGCTCGGTGGTGCTGTCGGCGACCCGCGGCAGCGGCTCGGACATCTATCGCGTCGACCTCGCCAGCCGCGCCTCGCAGCGCCTGACCGATTCTGGTTCGATCGACACCAGCCCCTGCTTCAGCCCGGACGGCGCGCAGATCGTGTTCAACTCCGATCGCGGCGGCTCGCCGCAGCTCTACGTGATGGGTGCCGGCGGCGGCGGCGCGCGCCGGATCAGCTACGGCTCGGGCCAGTACGGCTCGCCGGTGTGGTCGCCGCGCGGCGACCTGATCGCCTTCACCCGGATCGGCGGCGGCGGCTTCTCGATCGGCGTGATGCAGCCCGACGGCTCCGGCGAGCGCATCCTGACCCAGGGCTTCACCGTGGAGAGCCCGACCTTCTGCCCCAACGGGCGGGTGCTGGCCTATTGCCGGCAGAACGCCGCCGGCGCCGGCGGCGCCGGATTCGCCTCCGGGCTGGGCTCGATCGACATCGCCGGCTTCAACGACCACGTGCTGCGCACGGCCGGGGGTGCCTCGGATCCCGCCTGGTCGCCGTTGAATGGCTAGCGGCGCCGCGCCCGACGATGCTCGCCTGCAACGACGGCAGGTAAAACGCCGCGGCGGGATCATTCCGGACGTTGCCGACTTGACCGGGACCGAAACGAGACTCTAATCCGCACTCTTCTGCCCGAAGCTCGACCCCGGTCCGGCGGCTCGCTCGAGATCCGGGCCAACGATCCGGCATCGTCACGTTCCGCCTCAGGATACTCAGGAGACCCCGTCATGAAGATGAAGCTTATCGGTGCGCTCGGCCTGCTCGCCGTCCTGGCCGCCTGCTCCGGCGAGAACGCCAACACCGGGGCCGCCTCCGGCATGGGCGTGTCGGCGGCGCCGACGGGCGCTGCGGCGCCCGGCAGCGAGGCCGACCTGGTCGCCAATGTCGGCGACCGGGTCTATTTCGCCCTGGCCGAGAACACCCTCTCGTCGGACGCCCAGGCGACGCTCGACCGTCAGGCCGCCTGGCTCGCGCGCTATCCGCAGGCGACGGTACAGCTGGCCGGCAACTGCGACGACCGCGGCACCGAGGAGTACAACATCGCGCTCGGCGAGCGTCGCGCCAATGCGGCGCGCGACTACCTGGTCGCCAAGGGCGTGGCCGCCGGCCGCATCTCCACCATCTCCTACGGCAAGGACCGGCCGACCGCGCTCGGCGACGACGAGCAGTCCTGGCAGCAGAACCGCAACGCCATCACCGTGGTGCGCTGACCCGCGCGCCGGGGCGGGCCCCCTTGACCCGATCGCGGGCAGCGGCCTTAACGGGGCGCTGAGCGAGGGGCACCGCATGCGCGCGATCACCCGTTGGACCGCGGCGGTTCTCGCCGCCGCGCTGCCGGCGACGCCGGCGCTGGCGCAGATGGAGAGCCGTGAGGCGATCTCGCTGCAGAACCAGATCCTGGAGCTGCGCCACGAGATGCAGCAGCAGAACCAGGGCGGCGGCAGCGCCGAGCCGGTGGCGCCTCCGCTCGGCTCGGGCACGACGGTGGATCCCCAGGCCGCCGGCGGGTTGACGTCGCAGCTGCTCGACCGGGTCTCGACGCTGGAGGGGCAGGTGCGCGAGCTGCGCGGTCAGCTCGACCAGCTCAACAACCAGGTGCAGCAGCAGAACGCCGCCCTGTCCAAGCAGATCGGCGACGTGAACTTCTCGGTCCAGCAGCAGGGGCATCCGGGCGCGGCCGGGGTGTCCGCCGCGCTGCCGGCCGCGACCCAGGCGTCCCCGCAGCACCGCACCGCGGAGCTGGCGCTGCAGCAGGGCAACGCGGCGCTGGCGCGGCGGGACTACGCGGGTGCGCAGGGTGCCGCGCGCGAGGTGCTCGCCGCTCCCAAGGGGCCGCGGCAGACCGACGCGCAGTTCCTGCTGGCGCAGGCGCTGGAGGGACGACGCG
>CAXTOC010000341.1:0-2708 GCA_964245725.1 uncultured Acetobacteraceae bacterium
ATCCGTGCCCGCACACCCCGCGCGCGACCCTATTGGCAGAGGATGGCCCGGCAGATGCAGGTGACTGAGACGCTTTCCGAGGGCCTGAAGCGCGGCTTCACGGTGGTGGTGCCGGGTGCGGAGCTGGAGGGCAAGCGACAGGCGAGGCTGAGCGAGCTCGGCCGCACCATGAAGCTGCCGGGCTTCCGTCCGGGCAAGGTGCCGCTGTCGATCGTGCGGCAGCGCTACGGCAGCGCCGTCACCGGGGAGGTGCTGGAGCAGACCGTCAACGACGCCACACGCGAGCTGCTCGCAGAACGCGGCCTGCGCTCGGCGAGCCAGCCCAAGGTGGACCTGGTGCGCGGCGCCCTGGACGCGCCGGCATCCGGCGGCGCGGCGGCGGATCTCGAGTTCACCGTCGAGCTCGAGCTGCTGCCGGAGATCGGCGTGCCCGACCTCGGCGGCCTGTCGCTGACCCGCCTGAAGGCCGAGCCCGATCCTGAGACCGTCGACCGCGCGCTCGCTGACATCGCCAGGCGCCAGCGCAGCTACGACACCATCGACGAGCAGCGCGGTGCCGCGAGCGGCGACACGCTCAGCGTGGACTTCGTGGGCACCGTGGACGGGGTGGCCTTCGAGGGCGGCACCGCGTCCGACGTCAACGTCGAGCTCGGCGGCACCGGCTTCATCCCCGGCTTCGCCGAGCAGCTGGAGGGCCTGGCACCCGGCGAGCAGCGCACCATCGAGGTGACCTTTCCCGAGCAGTACCAGGCCGCCGAGCTGGCCGGCAAGGCGGCGCGCTTCGCGGTGACCGCGAAGGCGCTGAAGCGCGCGGTGGATCCGGCGATCGACGACACGTTGGCCAAGACGCTGGGCTTCGAGGGGCTGGAGCAGGTGCGCGAGGCGCTCGGCCAGCAGGTGCGGCAGGAGTACGAGCAGCTGTCGCGCCTGCGCATCAAGCGCGAGCTGCTCGACGCGCTGGCCGAGCGGGCCCAGTTCGCCGCTCCCGAGGGCATGGTCGAGAGCGAGTTCGCCTCGATCTGGCAGCGCGTCGAGGCCGACCGCAAGGAGGGGCGCCAGGACGACGAGGACCAGGGCAAGGACGAGGAGACGCTGCGCGCCGACTACCGGCGTATCGCCGAGCGGCGGGTGCGGCTCGGACTGCTGCTGGCCGAGATCGGACGCGCCGCCGGCATACAGGTGACGCAGGAGGAGCTCGGGCGCGCGATGCGGGCCGAGGCCGGGCGCTATCCCGGGCAGGAGCAGATGGTGCTCGATTTCTTCCGCAAGAACCCGCAGGCGGTCGAGACCCTGCGCGGGCCGATCTTCGAGAACAAGGTGGTGGACTACGTGCTCGACCAGGCGAGCATCGAGGAGCGCATCGTCACTCCCGAGGAGCTGGCCGAGGCCCCGCCGGCGGAGCTGCCCTGAGCGACGCGGCCGGGAGGGCTTTCATCGGCGCGGGTTCGGCCTATCTTGTGTCAATCGGAGCGGGAGAGAGTGATGAGGGACCGTGATCCCATGGAGATCTACAGCAACGCCCTCGTGCCGATGGTGGTCGAGCAGACCTCGCGCGGCGAGCGGGCGTTCGACATCTACTCGAGGCTGCTGCAGGATCGCATCATCTTCCTCACCGGTCCGGTCTATGACGGGGTGGCGTCGCTGATCTGCGCCCAGCTGCTGCACCTGGAGAGCGTCAACCCAAGCAAGGATATCTCGTTCTACATCAACAGCCCGGGCGGCGTGGTCTCGGCCGGCCTCGCGATCTACGACACCATGCAGTACATACGCAGCCCGGTGAACACGGTGTGCATCGGCCAGGCGGCGTCGATGGGCTCGCTGCTGCTGGCCGCCGGCGCTCCGGGCAAGCGTCTGGCGCTGCCGAACGCGCGGGTGATGGTGCACCAGCCGTCTGGGGGCGCCCAGGGGCAGGCGAGCGACATCGAGATCCAGGCCAAGGAGATCCTCTACCTGCGCCAGCGCCTGAACGAGATCTACAAGGAGCATACCGGCCAGACCCTGGAGTCGATCGAGCAGAAGCTCGAGCGCGACAGCTACCTCTCGGCGGTCGAGGCGCAGGCGTTCGGGATCGTCGACGAGGTGCTGCAGAACCGTCCGGTGCCCTCGGCCGAGGACGCCGCCAAGAGCTGAGCGGCGACCCAGCTCGTCCCGGCGGCCGGGTCAGGGTGCGCGACGCCCTTGATGCGGCTTTCGGGACAGGTCTAATGTCATCAGCTTGTCCGGGGGTCGCTCTTGCAACCCAGCGGGGTAGGGAAGCCCATGAGCAAGTCCAGCGACTCCAAGAACACCCTGTATTGCTCGTTCTGCGGGAAGTCGCAGCATGAGGTGCGCAAGCTCATCGCCGGCCCGACCGTGTTCATCTGCGACGAGTGCGTCGAGCTGTGCATGGACATCATCCGCGAGGAGCACAAGACCCACCTGGTGAAGTCGCGCGACGGGGTGCCGACGCCCAAGGAGATCTGCAAGGTCCTGGACGACTACGTGATCGGGCAGTTCCACGCCAAGAAGGTGCTCTCGGTGGCGGTGCACAACCACTACAAGCGGCTGGCGCACGGGGCGAAGAACAACGACGTCGAGATCGCCAAGTCCAACATCATGCTGATCGGCCCCACCGGGTCGGGCAAGACGCTGCTGGCCCAGACGCTCGCGCGCATCCTCGACGTGCCGTTCACCATGGCCGACGCCACCACGCTGACCGAGGCGGGCTA
>CAXTOC010000342.1:0-759 GCA_964245725.1 uncultured Acetobacteraceae bacterium
TGCGGGCGCACCGCGACGTGCGACGCGCGCGCCTCCGGCAGCACCGCCCAGGAGGCATCCTCCGGCAGGCTGCCGTCGCGGCCGATGCGCACCCGCAGCACGTCGTTTCGCAGTGCCGCGACGCGCATCACCACCGGGCCGCAGCACAGCTCGAAGCCGTCCTCGCGCTGCGTGAGCAGGCCCTCCGGCTGGCTCATGCCCGCCGCGCCAGCCAGGCCTCGACCAGGCTGCGCGCGATCGCGGTGGGACCGGGCAGCTCGATGTCGAGCCGCGCCGGATCACGCAGCTCGTCCGCGCTCAGCCAGTGCGCCTCGGCGATCTCGGCCGGGTCCAGCGTCAGCGCGCTGTCGGCGGTCTCGGCGAGGAAGCCCAGCATCAGCGAGTTCGGGTACGGCCAGGTCTGGCTCGAATGGTAGCGGATCCGGCCGACCCGGATGCCGGTCTCCTCGAACACCTCGCGCGCCACCGCCTCCTCCGCACTCTCGCCCGGCTCGACGAAACCGGCCAGGGCGGAGAACAGCCGGGTGCCGGGAAAGCGTGTGCCGCGTGCCAGCAGCGCCCGGTCCTCGCGATGCACCAGCATGATCACCACCGGATCGGTGCGCGGAAAATGCTCGAGGCCGCAGCCCGGGCAGGCGAGGCGGGCGCCGCCCTGTTCCGGCAGCGTGGGCGTGGCCCCGCCGCCGCCGAACAGGTGGCACGCGCGCACGGCTGGCCGTTCAACTGGACGCTGTCCGTGGTCCCCGGCATCGGCCACAA
>CAXTOC010000342.1:769-2675 GCA_964245725.1 uncultured Acetobacteraceae bacterium
ATGCACCGCTCGCTGGCCATCGGCTCGGTGTGCGTGCCGCAGCGGCCGCAGAACAGGTGGCGCCGACGCCAGTGCAGCATGCCGCGGGCATGGGCCAGCATCGCCGCCTCCGCACCCGCCAGCAGCGGCGCCAGCGGCCGCAGCGGCTCGAAGCGGCCGAACGTCGAGGGGATCAGGCTCGCCGGGTCGTCGAGCAGCGCCAGGTCGACCGCCACCACCGCGCGCTCCCCGAGCAGGCCGAGCAGCACCCATGGATGGCGTGCGAGCGGCTCGAGCTCGATCCCGAGCGCGGCACGGCTCGGCATGCCGATCCGCAGGCCGCCCAGGCCCTCGGCTGGCCCCGCCATCAGGTGCTGGTCCCGCCACACCGGCATGAACAGGCTGTCCGGGTCGCCCAGCAGCCGACGCATGTCGTCCGGGTCGTCCCGACGCAGTGCCAGGCGGTCCAGCGGGCTGCCCGAGTAGAAGTTGGCGTGCATCGCGTCGGCTCTCGCAGCTGGGTGGGGCGAGCCCCCTTGTGACCCAACCGGGTTCGCATGTTAAGCTGCCTCCGGGAGGTCGGCGACGGACGGGCGCCTTGCCAATCCGGTCAGGTCCGGAAGGAAGCAGCCGCAGCGAGTTTACGCTCGGGTCGTCGTTCGGCCTCCCACCGCAGTCGGACCGGCTCCCACGCCTCCCTCCTGATCCCGCCCTTGCCGATCGTGAGGAGCCTCGTCGTTGAGCCCGCTGCCGCCTTGAGTTCCGACGCGATCCCCGACGGCCTGCCGGAACCCGAACCGGCCGGCCCCGGCCTGTTCGGCGATGCCACGCCCGCCGCGGCCGCTCCCTACCGTGTCCTGGCGCGCGCCTATCGGCCGGCGCGGTTCGAGCAGCTGATCGGCCAGGACGCGACCGTGCGCATCCTGCGCCGCGCCTTCGCGCTCGGCCGCGTCGCGCACGGCTTCATGCTGACCGGGGTGCGCGGCACCGGCAAGACCACGACGGCGCGCATCATCGCCCGCGCGCTGAACTGCATCGGCCGGGACGGACGCGGCGGCCCCACCGCCGATCCCTGCGGCGTGTGCGCCAACTGCACCGCGATCCTCGCCGACCGGCATCCCGACGTGCTGGAGATGGACGCCGCCTCGCGCACCGGCGTCGACGACGTGCGCGAGATCATCGAGGCCACCCGCTTCCGCCCGATGCAGGCGCGGATGAAGGTGTTCATCATCGACGAGGTGCACATGCTCTCGCGCAACGCGTTCAACGCGCTGCTCAAGACGCTGGAGGAGCCGCCGGCGCAGGTGACCTTCATCTTCGCCACCACCGAGCTGCGCAGGGTGCCGGTGACGGTGCTGTCGCGCTGCCAGCGCTTCGACCTGCGTCGGGTGTCGCAGGCCGAGCTCGCCGCGCACTTCGCCTCCATCGCCGGGCGCGAGGGCGTCTCGATCAGCGCCGACGCGCTGGCGATCATCGCCCGCGCCGCCGACGGCTCGGTGCGCGACGGGCTGTCGCTGCTGGACCAGGCGATCTCGCTCGCCCCGGATTCCGACGATCAGGGCGGCGTCGTGGACGCGGCGATGGTCTCCGACATGCTCGGCCTGGCCGATCGCGGCCTGGTGTTCGACCTGCTGGAGGCGGCGATGCAGGGCCGCGCCGACCGGGCGCTGGGCATCACCGCCGGCGCCTACGCGCGCGGCGCCGATCTCGGCCAGATGCTCGCCGACATGCTCGACCTGATCCACACCGTCTCGCGGCTCAAGGCGATCCCGGCGCTGCGCGAGGGCCACGAGCTGCCCGAGGCCGAGCGCGTACGCGGCGCGGCCCTCGCCGACCGGCTGAGCGTGCCGGTGCTGGGCCGGGCGTGGCAGATGCTGCTGAAGGGCGTGGGCGAGACGGTCTACTACTTTTCCACCTCGCCCAGCCT
>CAXTOC010000343.1:0-2671 GCA_964245725.1 uncultured Acetobacteraceae bacterium
GGCCGCACCCTGCGAGATGAAGATGTTGCGGCCGGCGCCGCCGCCGGCGAAGCTGCCGCCGCCGCTGCCCCCGAACAGGGTCGCCGAACCCGATCCGCCGCTGACCGAGCTCGCACCGGTGCCGCCGACGAACAGCAGCGTGCCCGAGCTGCCGGCGACGCTGACCTGGCCGCCGCTGGCGAACACGGTATCGGCGCCGCCGCCCGCCTGCACCGTCGCGCCGGGCGCTGCCCGGTAGAACTGTGCGCCGCCGCCCAGGGTGACGCTGCTCGCGGCGACCGGCTCGGCGCCGAGGATGGTCGCGGCGCTGATCGGGATGCCCGCCGGCAGCGCCAGTTCGTGCGAGCCGGCCGAGGTGCCGTCCGACGTGAACAGCGCCTGCTTGCCGGCGCTGTCGGTGGCCTCGAACACGATGCCGCCGTCGATCGCGGTCAGGCCGCCCTGCAGCACCTGCAGACCGGCGACGCTGAGCTGCGTCGTGCCGTCGGGCGTGCCATCGGTGACGAACAGGGCCTCCGGGTTGGTGCTGCCGACGCTCGGCTCCGGCTCCAGGAAGAACACCTTGTTGCCTGATGCGACTGCGCCCTCGGTGCCCTCGCCGTTGCTGGTGAGCGCCACCGTCCCGGCCTTGGTGCCGTCGGTCGCGAACAGGCCGTAGCCGCTGTCGAAGAACACCTTGCCGTTGGCCGCGAGGTAGCCGCCGGGAACCCGCACCGGCGCGTCGGCCGGACCGTTGACGAGGATCTCGAACGTGCCCGCGGCGGTGCCGTCGGTGGACCAGACGCTGATGTTGTCGGCGGCGTCGGTCGCGGTGAAGACGGCGCGGCCGTCCGTCACCGCGCCGCCGAAGCGGACGTCGCTGCCGAGGACCGCGTCGACGAGCGCATGGGTTCCCGACGCGCTGCCGTCGGTGACCCAGAGCGGCCCGGAGCCGTCCGCGTTGGTCTGGTCGATGAACACCGTCCTGCCGTCGGCCACCGGGCTGATGTCGGCGGGGTCCAGCGAGACGCCGGCCGGGGTGATGCTGCCGGTGCCGGCGGCGGTGCCGTCGGTGCGCCACAGGCCGGCGTTGGCGTGGTTGCCGTCGTAGGCCTGGAAATAGCCGATGCCGTTCGACACCACGAGGTTCGACGCGGCGACCCCGCTCTCGACCTGGGTGAAGCTGCTGCCGTCGGTGCTGGCCCAGATACCGGGGACCTGCTCGTCGGTATCGCCCGACGTGAGGACCTTGTCGCCGAGCACCCAGAGACCTTCGGGCGTGGTGGGGCCACCCACTCCGTCGACCAGGCTGTCCGCGGTGCCCGCCGCGGTGCCGTCGGTCCTGTAGACTTCCAAGTAGTCCTCGCCGACCGCGTTGCGGGTCTCGTCGAGGCCGAGGAACAGCGTCTCGCCGTCGAATTCGGTGAAGTCGTAGCCGGACGGATCAGGCAGGAAGTCGAACCGGGACAGGCCCAGATCGACGCTACCGGCCGGCGTCCCGTCGCTCGAGAACAAATCGCTGCCGGCGGAGGTCTGGGCAGAAAATAGGAAGCGGCTCATCCCGTGATTCCCGGACTGCCGTGACGGACAGAATGACCGTCTTATTTTGCGGCATGATAACGATAATGTAGATGACCGGCGCAATTTCGTCTCTGGATATCGGCACGTTATTGCAACGGACACCTATGCAGCCGATGCATATCGTTGCGGAAGCCTGCTGGCGGTCGTGCGCAAGCTCCTCGCCGCGGCGCCCGGTCGGCCAGCGGATCAAGCCGGCAGCGGCATCGCGTCCTCGGCCTCCGGATCCGCGGTCGGCGCGAGCAGGTGGCCGAACAGCGCGCGCGCCAGCAGCATCGCGACGCCGCCGCACGCCACCAGTGCCGCGTGCAGCAGCCAGAAGCTCGAAGCCGGCATCGTCTGCAGCAGGCCGCCGAGCCAGCCCACCGCCATGTTGGCCACGAACAGGTGCAGGTAGTAGATCCCGATCATCAGGCCGGTGATCGCCCGCGGTGCCGCGCGCGAGAACAGCGCCAGCCCGACCGGCAGCACGTTGGCGATGCCGATCGAGTTGACGACGTGGAAGGCGAGTCCCCAGGCCAGCCCCACCTTGTGGCCGCCGGCCGCCTCGTGCGCGCTGGCCAGCGACAGGATCAGCGGCGCCGCCGCCGCGACGAGCGTGCCGACCGCGAGCTTGGTGATCTCGTCGGGTTCCGGACGGTGCCGTGCCCACCAGCGCCAGAACAGCAGCGACAGCACGAGCGCGCCGGTGGCGATGACGGCGTCGAGCGAGAGCAGCCAGGTCACCGGCATCGACCGGCCGAAGAACACCAGGTCGTAGCTGGCGTCGGCCCAGACCAGGTAGGCGTCGAAGGTCTGCATGTTGCACAGCATCGCCAGCGCCAGCGCCGGCAGCAGGGCGACCAGCACCGCGACCGTCCTGCCTTCTCCCGGCGCGAGCCTGGACCTGCCGCGGCCGCCGCGACGCGCCGGCTCGGGCGGCAGCCAGCGCCATCCGGCGCGGTAGACGCCGAGCCCGAGCAGCATGCCGACGCCGGCGGCGCCGAACCCCCAGTGCCAGCCCAGCTCCTGGCCGAGCGTGCCGCAGACCAGCGGCGAGATGATCACGGCGATGCTCACCGCGACCAGGAACACCTGGAACGCCTCGGCGCGGCGCCGGTCGCCCGGCGGGTAG
>CAXTOC010000344.1:0-2648 GCA_964245725.1 uncultured Acetobacteraceae bacterium
GCCCTGCTCGGCTGCGCCCTCGGTCTGGCTCCGGGCCTTCCGCTCCCCGCGGCCGCTGCGCCGCCGGCGGACGCGGCGCCGCTCGATGTCGACCAGCTGGTCGGCCGCGTGCAGAAAGCCTTCTCCGTTCCCGGTCTGTCGGTCGCCGTCGTCAAGGACGGCAGGATCGTGCTGGCGAAGGGCTACGGGGTCCGCGAGGCCGGCAAGCCCGGACCTGTCGATGCGCGTACCCTGTTCGGCATCGGCTCCAACACCAAGGCGTTCACCGTCGCGGCCCTCGGCATGCTGGCGGATCAGGGCAAGCTGGGCTGGGACGACAAGGTCATAGACCACCTGCCGCAGTTCCAGCTCATGGATCCGTGGGTCACGCGGGAGTTCACCATACGCGACATGCTGACCCATCGCAGCGGCCTGGGTCTCGGCGCCGGCGACCTGATGATCTTTCCCCAGACCGACTTCACCAGGAGCGACATCATCCACAATCTCCGCTTCCTCAAGCCGGTCTCCAGCTTCCGCTCGAAGTTCGACTACGACAACCTGCTCTACATCATCGCGGGCCAGCTGATCCCGGGCGCGACCGGCGTGAGCTGGGAGGATTTCGTGCAATCGCGCATCCTCGACCGGCTGCAGACGGGTTGCGCCGCGAACCTCCTGCACGCCGCGGCGAACCCGGACGTCGCAGCCCCTCACGTGCTGATCTCCGGCACCGTCACCGCGGTCGCGCCGGACCGCAGCACGGCGTTCGATCCGGCGGGCTCGATCGAGTGCAGCGCCGAGGGCATGGCGAAGTGGATGCTGCTCCAGCTCGCCGGGGGACGCACCGCGGATGGCGCGCGGTTGTTCAGCGAGGCCAGCCACACGGAGATGTGGTCGCCGCAGACCATCATCCTGCCGCTTCCGGCCGCGGCGGCCCTGACCCGGACCGACTTCCTGGATTACGGGCTCGGCTGGTTCGTGGAGGATTACCAGGGCTACCGGCGGATCTGGCACACCGGCGGCCTGATCGGCATGGTCAGCTACGTGTCGATGATTCCGGCGCAGCATCTCGGCATCGTGGTGCTGACCAACCAGCAGAGCGGCGGCGCGATCTACGCGACGATGCAGACGCTGCTCGACGCCTACCTCGACGCGCCGCGCCGGGACTGGGTCGCGTACTGGAGCAAGCGCAGCGAGAAGCAGGACAGCGAGGCGGCGGAGGCGGATCGGGCCGCCGACCGGGCGGTCGCCACGGCCGGCGGCCACGCCGCGATGCCGCTCGACCTCTATGCCGGCACGTATCGCGATTCCTGGCGCGGCGAGGCGACGGTGGCGCGCGCGGGCGACGCCCTGCGGTTGACCTTCAGCCACACGAACGACATGCGGGGGACGATGCACGCCGTCAGGGGCAACGTCTTCGTCGTGCGCTGGGACGACCGCAGCCTCAAGTCGGATGCCCTGGTGAACTTCCAGGCGGACTTCACCGGCACGATCCGCGGCATGACGATGAAGCCCCTCTCTCCCACCACCGACTTCAGCTTCGACTACCAGGATCTTGACTTCACGAAGCTGGCGCAGGCCAAGAGTCAGGCCGCTCCGTGAGCGCGGAGGCGCGCCCTCTCGAGGCCGGCGGATGGCCCTCCGCCTTCTCGGCCTGGTGGGCGGTCGCGGTGTTCAGCGTCTGCGCCGTGCTGTCGTACACCGACCGGCAGATCCTGAGCCTGCTCGTCGACCCGATCCGGGCGGAGCTGCAGATCAGCGACACGCAGGTCAGCTTGCTGCAGGGCCTCGCCTTCGCCCTGATCTACTCGGTCGCGGGACTGCCGCTCGGCCGGCTGGCGGACCTGGTGCCGCGTCGCGCGGTCATCATCTGCGGCGTGCTGGTGTGGACGGTCGCCACCGTCTGCTGCGGCCTCAGCCACGGCTTCGGCGCCCTGTTCATGGCCCGGGTCTTCGTGGGCGTGGGCGAAGCGGCGCTGGCGCCGGCGGCGATGTCGATGATCACAGACCTGTTCGCGCCGCACCGTCGCGGCGCGGCCATCGGCGTGTTCGTCATGGGAATGGTGGTCGGCGGCGGCGTGGCTCTCGGCATCGGCGGCGTCCTGCTGCAGGCGGCGCAGACCGGCCTGCTGCGCGGCCTGCCGCTGCTGGGCACGCTGACGCCTTGGCGCGCGTCGCTGCTGCTGCTCGGCCTCCCGGGGATCGCACTCGCGCTGCTGCTGCTGACGGTGAGGGAGCCCGCGCGCCGGCATCGCGCCGGCATCGCCACGCCGCATCACTACAGCCTGCGCGAGGTCGGGGTCGAGCTGCGCGGCCGCGCCGGAATCGTCTTCCCCCTGCTGGGCGCCATGGCGCTGATGTCGGTGGGCGATTTCTCGTTGCTGAACTGGGTTCCGTCGCTGCTGTCCCGCGACTACCATCTCTCCTTCGCCGCGATCGGCGGGATCCTCGGCGGTCTCGCGGTCGGCATGGGAGGACTGGGTACGGTGCTCGGCGGCCTGATCTCGGACCGCGCCGCCGACGCCGGAGGGCTGCGGCTGCGGATCGCCGCGGCCCCGCTGTCGGCGCTGCTGGCGCTGCCGCTGCTGCTGCTCGGCGGCACGTCGAGCGCGGCGCAGGTGTTCGCCCTGTTCGCCTGGTGGAACTTCTTCTCCTCGGCCGCGGGGACGATC
>CAXTOC010000345.1:0-2399 GCA_964245725.1 uncultured Acetobacteraceae bacterium
GATGTGCTTGCGACCCATGGTGCGCTTGTCGCCACGCTTCTCGCGGTCGTCCTCGCCCTCCTGCCGCTCCTTCTTCTCGACCTCACTCGTAGCGGCCATGCGGGTGATCGAGATTTCGAGCGGCAGCACCGGCTCGACCGAGCGGAACGACACGGTGAGCGCCGGCTCGCGCCACTCCTGGCCACCCGCCTGCACCCGCTCGCGGAAGCGCTCGCGCCAGCGATGGAACTCGACCGGATCCGCACCCTGGAACGCGTAGATCGACTGCTTGTAGTCGCCGACGGCGAAGATGCTGCGCGCCCGTGCTCGCGGCCCTGCGCCGGCCGCGTGCGGTTCCGCGCCGAGGCCCGCGAAGAACTCCCCGGTCAGCGCCCAGGCGATCGCCCATTGCAGCGGCGAGGTGTCCTGCACCTCGTCGAGCAGCAGGTGATCGATGCCGCCGTCGAGCTTGTAGAGCACCCAGGCGACGCCCGGATCGTCGAGCAGTGCCAGGGTGCGCGCGATCAGGTCGTCATAGTCGAGCAGGCCGCTCTCCCGCTTGCGGCTGGCGTGCCGCTCCAGGATCGGCAGGGCGAGTGCCAGCAGGGCGGCGCTGCGTGCCGCCACGCGCACGGCGCGACAGCCATCCTCCACCTCCTGCACCCGCAGCGCCTCGGCGAGCAGCGCACGCGCCACCTCCGGCGCGGCCTCGAGCCACTTGCCGCGGAAGATCCCGGAAGCCAGGCGCGGCGCACCCTCGCCGGTCAGGGCGAAGTCGCGCCATGCGCCCCAGCCGGCGAGGCGGGCCTCGTCATCGCGCGCCAGCCAGTCCAGCCGCGCCGCCGCCGCTGCCTGCGCGCCCTTGCCGCCCAGGCGAATCGCGAGGCGCAGCATCTCGGCCAGGTGCGCCTCGTCCGGACCCCGCAGCGCCGCGGCGATGCAGGCGCGCTCATCGACGTGGGTCGCGCCAGCGGCACGGCGCAGCGCCTGGTGCAGGAGCTGGTGGGCGCCGGGCGCACCGGACCGCAGCATCGCCGCTCCGACATCGGGCTTGCGCAGGCCGACCTGCAGGGCCGCGACCAGGTCGGTGAAGGCGCCGGCATTGACCTGACCGGCCAGCAGCTCGAGTGCCGGGTCCTCGGCCGGACGCTCGCCCAGCACGGCCTCCGCGGCCTCGGCCAGGGCGAGACGCGAGTCGGTGTCCTCGGCCAGCCGGAAGTGCGGGCTGATCGCCGCCTCCAGCGGGAAGCGGCGCAGCAGCGACTGGCAGAAGGCGTGTATGGTGCCGATCCGCATGCCGCCGGGCAGGTCGAGCACGCGCGCGAACAGCGCCCGCGCCGCCTCGCGCGTCGCGGCCAGGGGCTCCACCCGCAACGCGCGCAGTTCCGCGTCCAGCCCCTCGTCGGGCAGCGTCACCCAGTGCCCGAGCTTGTCCTGCAGGCGGATCGACATCTCCGCCGCCGCCGCCTTGGTGAAGGTCAGGCACTGGATCCGCGACGGGTCGCTGCCCGCCGCCGGCGCATCGCCGGGTGCTGCACCCGCCGCCGGGCCGGGCAGCATCAGCCGCAGCAGGCGGTCGATCAGCAGCTTGGTCTTGCCGCTTCCGGCGGATGCGGAGACGAACACCGACACCGATGGATCCGACGCCAGCGTCTGCCGCGCCTGCGCCTGCTCGATGACGTCGTCGCTCACAGCCCGTCCTCGCGCGCCGCACTCCACTCGGCGACCCGCGCGAGGCCCGCATAGTCGCTGAAGCGCGGCGAGGCGCCGGGGCGCGGCTGCGACAGGTAGGGCTGTGCGGGATCGTCGTAGGCGCGCACCAGCTCGCCCAGCGCCTCCCAGCAGGACGCCACCAGCTCGCGCAGCGCCGGCTGCTCCCTGACCGGCACCAGCACACGGCCCGGCTCGTGGCCGCCGGACAGGCTCCAGTAGGCGAGGCAGGAGGTCTCGCCCTGGAACTCCGGCCCGAACCCGCCGAGGCGCGCCATCGCCGCCTCGAGCACCAGCTGCGAGGACCAGCCGGCCTTGACCAGGCTGGCGGCGGGCAGGGCGCCGGTCTTGTAGTCGAGCAGCGACAGCGTGCCGTCGGGGCAGCACTCGATCCGGTCGGCGCGGCCGCGCAGCACGAAGTCGAACCGGTAGCCGAGCGCCCATTCCGGCTGGGTGATGTCGAGCGAGAACGCGCTGACCAGCCGCTGGCGGGCTGCCGGATCCTCGACGGACTGGAACACCGGGTCCAGGGCCAGCAACGGGTCGCCGGGGAAATACATCTGGGTGATCATGCGCTGCGCGAACCCGGCGCCGAACAGGCTGTAGTGGATGTGGTTCGGCCGCCACGCATTGTGGTGGTTGCGCCACGGATAGGAGCCGGGCTTGATCGTGGTGAACCGGTAATGCCCGTTGCTGTCGGTGGCCACCCG
>CAXTOC010000345.1:2409-2619 GCA_964245725.1 uncultured Acetobacteraceae bacterium
GCGCCCGACCGCTGATCTCGGTGCCGATGCGCAGCGGCGGCTGCAGCCGCCTGCGCTCCGCCTCGGCTTGGGCGACCCAGCCGGCGATGCGCAGCAGGCGCGGCCGCCACCAGGCGGCGAGTGCGGGACGCAGCGCCGCGCGGTCGAGGGCCGCCAGGAAGCAGGCACGCAGCAGCGCCTCCGCGTGCTCGGGCCATCCGGCGCCGTGCT
>CAXTOC010000346.1:0-2207 GCA_964245725.1 uncultured Acetobacteraceae bacterium
CAGCTGCACCGCGCAGCGCAGCTCCGCCCGCTCGGGCGGCGCGATCAGCCAGTTCACGTCGCGCAGCCGCAGCACGCGTCGGCCCTGGCCGGCACGGGGTGCGACCACGATCCGACGCGTGCGCGGCTCGATCCGCGTCACCTGCTGGCGCTCGCCGTCGACGAGGGCGGCCTCGCCGAGCCGGCGCGTCTGGCCGGTGGTGTAGCGCGCGATGCCCTGGTGACGGCCCAGCACGCGACCGGAGACGTCGACGATGTCGCCGGCGCCGGCCACGTCCGGGCGCAGCCGCTCGACCGTCTCGGCATAGGAGCGGCCGGGCGGCACGAAGCACAGGTCCTGGCTGTCCGGCTTGTCCGCGACCGCGAGGCCGAGACGGACCGCCTCGCGTCGCACCTCGCCTTTGTCGGCCATCTCGCCGAGCGGGAAGCGCAGGTAGTCGAGCTGTGCCGCGGTGGTGGCGAACAGGAACCAGCTCTGGTCGCGCGCCGCGTCGCGCGGACGGTGCAGCTCCACCGCCGGACCAGCGCCGACGCGCCGCACGTAGTGGCCGGTCGCCATCGCTCCCGCGCCGAGATCGCGGGCAAGGCCGAGCAGGTCGGTGAACTTGACGCCGCGATTGCACTGCACGCACGGCACCGGGGTCTCGCCGGCGGCGTAGGCGGCGGCGAAGCTCTCGATCACGCTCTCGCGGAAGCGCGCCTCGGCGTCGATCACGTAGTGCGCGAAGCCGATCCGGTCGGCGACGCGTCGCGCGTCGGCGAGGTCGCGGCCACCGCAGCAGCCGCCCGCCGCTCCCGCATCCTCCACCCCGCGCGGGTCGTGCAGCTGCAGGGTGGCGCCGATCACCTCGTGCCCCTGCTCCGCCAGCCTCGCCGCGACCACCGAGCTGTCCACGCCACCGGACATCGCGACCAGGATACGCATCGGCTCAGCCGGTGCGCGGCAGGCGCACGACGAGGCCGTCCAGCGCCTCGGTCATCACGATCTGGCAGCCCAGGCGGGAGGTCTTCTCCAGCGCGAAGGCGAGGTCGAGCATGTCCTCCTCGTCCTCGGTCGGCTCGGCGAGCCGGCTCGACCAGGACGGGTCGACCACCACGTGGCAGGTGGCGCAGGCGAGCGAGCCCTCGCACGCCCCCTCGAGATCGACGCCGTGACGGTGCGCGATCTCCAGCACCGAAAGACCCAGCGGCGCCTCGACCTCGCGCGTGCTGCCGTCGCGTGTCACGAAGCTCATCTTGGGCATTGGGCTGTCTCGGCGGGATGATCGGTTGCGTGGTGCCGGGCCGGATCGCCGTGCGCGCGGGTGAGGATGTCGGCGGCCTGGTCCAGCTCCGCCGGTGAGGTAAAACGTCCGATCGCCAGGCGCAAGCTCCGCGCCGCCTGCTCGCGGCTCAGCCCCATCGCACGCAGCACCCGCGACGGCTCCAGCTCCGCCGAGGCGCAGGCCGATCCGGTGGAGAGGCAAAGCTCCGGGGCGCGCGCGATGACCCCGAGCGCGTCGCGGCCGGCAAAGCGCAGGTTGAGGTTGCCCGGGATGCGCCGCTCCAGGCTGCCGTTGATGGCGAGCCCGGGCAGCGCCCGCATCAGCCGCTGCAGCAGCCGGTCGCGCAGCCCGCGCAGCCGTATCGCCTCGTCGGCCTGCTCGTCCAGCGCGATCCGGCAGGCGACGCCGAAGCCCGCCACCAGCGGCACCGGCAGGGTGCCCGAGCGCAGGCCGCGCTCCTGGCCGCCGCCGGAGAACAGGGGTGCCAGGCGCACCCGCGGCCGGCGCCGCACGTAGAGCGCGCCGACCCCCTTGGGGCCGTAGAACTTGTGGCCGCTCACCGAGGCGAGATCGAGGCCCAGTGCCGCCACGTCGAGCGCGATCTTGCCCGCGGCCTGCGCGAGGTCGGAATGGAACAGGGCGCCAGCGGCGCGCACCATCGGCGACAGCGCCGCGAGGTCCTGGATCACCCCGGTCTCGTTGTTGACCGCCATCACGCTGACCAGCAGGGTCGGCAGGCGCAGCGCCGCCTCCAGCTCGGCCGGATCGAGGATGCCGTCCGGGCGCACCGGCAGCACGACCGGCTCGAAGCCCTCCGCGGCCAGGTCGTGGATGCTGTCGAGCACGCAGGGATGCTCGGTCGCCAGCGTCACCAGCCGGCGGCGCGCATCGCCGCTGGCCGCGGCGTGGCGCGCGGCACCCTTGATGGCGAGGTTGTTGGCCT
>CAXTOC010000346.1:2217-2618 GCA_964245725.1 uncultured Acetobacteraceae bacterium
GGTTCGCGCCGACCTGACGCGCCGCATCGCCGACGATCTCGCGCGGATCGGCACGCAGCAGTGCCGCGACCTCGCCGCGCGCCGCCTCGATCTCGGCCTCGGCGTCGCGCCCCATGGCGTGCTCGGCGCTGTGCGCGTTGCCGTAGCGCACCGAGAACAGCGGCAGCATCGCCGCCAGCACGCGCGGATCGCAGGCGGTGGTGGCCTGGTTGTCGAGGTAGATCACGCAGCCCGCCTGCGGCGGGCCATCGTCGCGTAGGCGTCGATGAAGCCGTCCACCTCCTCCGGCCGCACGTTCCAGGGCAGCGACACCCGGATCGCCTCACCGGCCAGCGCGTCCAGCCCCATCGCCTCGAGCACGTGCGAGCGCGCGACCTTGCCCGACGAGCAGGCGCTGCCCG
>CAXTOC010000347.1:0-2588 GCA_964245725.1 uncultured Acetobacteraceae bacterium
CCGTTGCGGTGGCGGAGGGGATTGCGGCCGATCCGGCGTCGTTGCCTCGGCTGAACGGCTCGAGCCTGCGGATGCGCGGCGGCCACGCGGCGCCGGAACCCACGCCGGCCGCGCCCCGTTTACATCCGACAAGGGGAGCCGAGATGAACACCAGCAGCAAGATACCCGCGACCGACCGCTCGGGCGGTGGTCCGGGAAGCAGCCACGCCAACGCCGACAAGCCGCATGACAGCGACGTCGCGGGCGCCCATCATCAACACAACCAAGTCAAGAAGAAGCATCCCAGCACCGAGGATAACAGCACCGGCGGCGGCACCAAGCACGAGAAGCATCGTCCCGGCGAGTCCGGGCGCAGCTGATCAGCACCTCACGGATCGCCTGGGCCGTGAGCACGAAGGCGGGCGGGGCAACCGCCCGCCGAGAGACGAGGAGATGCCTGTCATGCGCGTTCTGATCCTCGGTGCCGCCGGCATGCTGGGCCACAAGCTGGCCGAGCGGCTGGCCGGCGGCGGGAGCCTCTCCGGAGAGACGGTGACGGCGCTGGACCTGATCGACGTCGTGCTTCCGACCGCGCCGCAAGGCTTCGCCGGCGAGGCGCATCGCGCGATCGCGGACCTGTCCACGACAGGGGCGGCCGCCGAGCTGATGCATCGACGTCCGGACCTGATCTACCACCTCGCGGCCATCGTCTCCAGCGAGGCGGAAGCCGACATGCAGAAGGGCTATCGCGTCAACCTCGACGGCACCCGGATGCTGCTCGAGGCGATACGCCAGGAGGGTGAGGCCGATGGCTGGGCACCGCGTCTGGTGTTCGCCTCCTCGCTCGCGGTGTTCGGTGGCGAACTCTCGTCCATGATCAGCGACGACCAGGCGCTGACCCCGCAGACCAGCTATGGCACGCAGAAGGCGATGGGCGAGCTGCTGCTGGCCGATTACGGCCGCCGCGGCATCGTGCGCGGCATCGGACTGCGCCTGCCGACCATCTGCGTGCGGCCGGGCAGGCCGAACCGGGCGGCGTCCGGCTTCTTCTCCGGGATCATACGCGAGCCGCTGGTCGGACAGGAGGCGATCCTGCCGGTCACCGACAGCGTGCGGCACTGGATGACCAGCCCGCGCTCGGCGATCCATTTCCTCACCCACGCCGCCTCGCTTGATCCGGCCGATCTCGGCGGCCGTCCCAACCTGACCATGCCTGGATTGTCGGTGACGGTCGGCGAGCAGATCGCCGCGCTGCGGACGGTGGCCGGGGCGGAGGTCGCGGCATTGATCCGGCGCGAGCCGGACCCGGTGATCCAGGGCATCGTCGATGGCTGGGCTCAGGGTTTCGATGCACGTCGCGCCGCAGCACTGGGTTTCCGCGCCGAGACGCAGTTCGAGCAGATCATCCACGCCCACATCGAGGACGAGCTCGATGGCAGGATCGGCGGACCGGCGCCAGGAGCAGCATCATGAGCGGCACCCGCTTCAACCGCGACACCTGGCCGATCGCCGCGGCGATGATCCAGTACCCCAACGTGCTGCGCGACGGCAGCAGCGTACAGGAGCAGCCCGCCGAGGGCTGGGCGAGGACGCTCGCCGACGTCAGCGATGCCGGTTTCACCCATCTCGATCCGACGGATTCGTGGCTGCGCATCGCCGACCTGGAGCCCTCCCGCCTGGACGAGTTCACGTCGGTGGTGCGCGAGGCCGGACTGTCGGTGCCGGCGATCTCGACGGCGCGTCGCAGCGTCATCGACGTTCGTCACGGCGACGAGTATCTCGCCTACAATCACCGCGTCATCGACACCGCCGCCCGGATCGGCGCGGGCGTGGTCTCGTTCGGGCTGTTCGAGGCGCTGTGGCCGGCACAGAAGCAGGCGCTGTGGTTCTGGACCGCTCAGGGCGCGCTCAATCCCGACGATCCGGCGGTCTGGGACAAGGCGGTCACGCGCATACGCGAGCTCGGCCAGCATGCTGCCGGGCTGGGCATCGAGGTGGCACTGGAGATGTACGAGGACACCTACCTCGGCACCGCCGACAGCGCCGTGCGGTTCGTGACCGAGATCGATCTGCCCAACGTCAAGATCAACGCCGACATCGGCAATCTGGTGCGGCTGCATCGTCCGGTGGAGCACTGGCTGACCATGATCGAGAAGGTCGCCCCCTATGCCGGCTACTGGCATGCGAAGAACTACTTTCGCACCGAGGACGCCACCAACGGCGCCGTCGTCACCGGGCCGATGCCGCTCGAATACGGGGTGATCAGCTACCGGGTCGCGACCCGGATCATGATCGAGCACGGCTTCAACAGTCCCTTCCTGCTCGAGCATTACGGCGGCGACGGGCTGAGCGTGTGCGCGACCAACCGCGAGTATCTGCGCCGCATCCTGCCGCGCTGAGGCGCCGACAGAACGGGGAGGTCCGCATGACCCGCATCCTCGACGAGCCCCGGTCGTTCGCGGCGAGCGCGCTCGCCGGTTTCAGCGCGGTGCATGCCGGCAGCATCCGCGCGGTGCGCGGCGGCGTGCTGCGCGCCGATCCGGTGGCCGACGGCAAGGTGGCGCTGGTGGTGGGCGGCGGCAGCGGCCACTACCCGGGCTTCGCCGGCT
>CAXTOC010000348.1:0-2584 GCA_964245725.1 uncultured Acetobacteraceae bacterium
CAGCAGATGATCCGGGATCGCGAAGTCCTCGATCAGCCGCGGTGGGATCGCGCCGCCGCAGGGCTTGATCCGGCCGCCGCGCTCGAGCAGCAGCACCGAGCGGCCGGCCAGCGCCAGGTCGCGCGCCGCGGTGGAGCCGGACGGCCCGCCGCCGACCACGACGACGTCGTAGAGCGGCTCCGCCGCAGGGACGTAGAGCGGCTCCGCCTCGCCGCCGAGCCCGCTCACGGCCGCAACCCGAAGGCCGCGACCAGCATGCCGGTCACGTACAGGCTGGTCCCGGTCGCGTTGTACCAGGGGGCTCGCTCGCGCGGCGCGGCGAGCAGGCGCGCCATCAGGGCCGCCTGCGCCAGCGTCAGCACGCCGACCGCGGCGGCATAGATCGGCAGGCCCCAGTGCCAGAGCAGGGCGACCATGGCGAGCTGCGGGAGGGTCATCACCGCGCAGGCGAGGCGGCAGGCCGCCTGCGGGCCGAGCTGCGCCGGCAGCGACGCGATTCCCATCTGCCTGTCCCCCTCGATGGACTTGAAGTCATTCAGCGTCATGATGCCGTGCGCGCCGATGCTGTAGAGCAGCGCGGTGGCGATGATGCGGGCGTCGGGCATGGCGGACTGCAGGACCGCGGCACCGGCGAACCAGGACATGCCCTCGTAGCTGATGCCGACCGCGAGGTTGCCCCACCAGCCGTTCTGCTTCAGACGCACCGGCGGCGCGCTGTACGCCCAGGCCAGGATCAGGCCCAGAGAAGCGGCGACGGACACCCAGGGCCCGAGCGCCAGTGCGACGGCGAGCGAGAGCAGGCTCCAGCCGACGGCGAGGCCGAGGCCCCAGCGTCCGGGGATGCGGCCGGACGGGATTGGCCGGTTCGGCTCGTTGATCGCATCGACGTGCCGGTCGAACCAGTCGTTCACCGCCTGGCTGGTGCCGCAGAGCAGCGGGCCGGCGAGGACCACGCCCACCGCGGCGGTGAGCGGGTGCGCGCCGATCGGCCGTCCGGACGAGACCAGCCCGCAGCCGAATGCCCACATCGGCGCGAACCAGGTGATCGGCTTGAGCAGCGTCAGCACCGCCGACGGGGCGAGGGTCGCCTGCCGCGCCGGGGCGCCGGGGTGGGCGATCGTGATCGGCGCGCTCACGGCGACGGACCCAGCTCGCCGTCCTCGACGGCCGACTCCGGCGCCAGCGCGTCCTCGAGGTCGCCCAGGCCGTAGCGGCGCAGCTTGACATACAGGCTCTGCCGGCTGAGCCCGAGCATCTCGGCGGCGGAGGCGCGATTATCACCCGACAGCTTCAGCGCCGCCTCGATGCAGAGCCGCTCGATCACGTCGGTGGCGTCTCGCACCAGGTCCTTCAGCGACACCCGTCCGATCAGCTCGACCAGCTGCTCCGGCGAGCGCCCGAGCTCCATCGCCTGCCTCGAGGCGGCGGTGGCGATGCGCCGCGCGACGTCGCGGATGGCGAAGCCGTAGGCGACCGGCTCGCTGCCGCGCACCAGCACCGCCGAGATCTCCACGCTGGTCTCGCGTCCGTACTGGCCGCGCAGCTCGGTGGCGTACAGTCGCACCGAGCCGCGGCTGCGCAGGTTGGCGATCAGCACGTCCATGTCGACTTCCATGCCGGCGCGGCCGAGCCAGTCGGCGAGCTTGCGGTCGCGCGCCTGGTCGAGCGAGGCGAGCTGCGCCATGTCCAGGAAGGCGGCGTTGGCGGCGAGCACGGCGCCGCCGTCGTCGGTGAACACGTAGCCGTCCGGCGCCTGCTCGAGCGCGTTCAGCAGCCTGCCGTTCAGCGTCGAGCTGGTCAGCTCGGCGCGCGGCGCCGACAGCGACAGCCGCGCCAGCAGCAGCGTGCCCTCGTCCTCGTGCAGCAGCGACGCCGAGATCGTCATCTCCCGAGCCCCATCCGGTGCCGGCGTGGCCAGCCGCGAGCGCAGCGCGTCGGCGCGGCCGGAGGTGCGCATCGTGCGCAGGAAGCGCTCCACCGACGGCCGGTCCTGCGGGTCGAACAGGTCGGCCAGCATCCAGCCGCGCGGCAGCACGCTTCCGGTGAGATCGCGCGCGGCGGCGTTGATCTCGACGATCTTCAGCGTCGTCGCGTCCAGCACCAGCAGCGGATCGAGCGAGATGTCGAACAGCAGCCGGTAGCGCTGCTGCGCCTGGCGCATGCTGGAATAGTCGCGCTCGAGCGATTGCTGCGCCTCGACCAGCCGCTGCTGCAGTTGCGACAGCGGACGCAGATCGTTGCCGAAGGCGGCGACCGCGCCGCGTCCGGCGATGCCCACGGCGGAATACTGGATCGCCACGTCGCTGCCGTCGACCGCCGGATGATTGAGGTGGCGCAGATGCGGGTCGGCGCTGCCCAGCGCATCGCCGAGCAGCGCCTCGACCTTGGGGCGGCTCTCGATCGTGACGGTGTCGATCCACGACCGCCCGAGCCAGCTGCCCACGTCCTGCAGGTCCTTCTGCAGCCGCGGACTGCGGAAGGCGAGATCCCTGACCACACCGCGATCGTCCAGGATCAGCGCCATGTCGGCGGCGGCGGCGATGATCTGCGCCGCGGCGGGCGCGTCGAGGGCCTCGAACAGTGC
>CAXTOC010000349.1:0-2578 GCA_964245725.1 uncultured Acetobacteraceae bacterium
GGTTGAGATGCCGGACTACACGCGCGAGACGCTGCATGGCGGCCGTGTGGCGGGAGTCGACGAGGCCGGTCGCGGTCCGCTGGCAGGCCCTGTGGTGGCCGCGGCGGTGCTGTTCCCCGGTGCGGTGCCGGAGTCGCTGGCCGCTCTGATCGACGATTCGAAGCGGCTCGACGCACAGGCGCGCACCGCCGCGCTGTCGGCGCTGCGCGCCTGTGCGGGCATCGAGATCGCCGTCGCCGCTGCCTCGGTCGACGAGATCGCCCGGCTCAACATCCTCGGCGCCAGCCTGCTGGCGATGCGACGTGCCGTGGATCGCCTGGGCGTCCGCCCGGAGCTGGTGCTGGTCGACGGCAACCGGCCGCCGCCGCTCTCCTGCCCGGTGCAGTGCGTGGTCGGCGGCGACGGGCTCAGCCTGTCGATCGCCGCCGCCTCGATCGTGGCGAAGGTGATGCGTGACCGGCTGATGTGCCGCCTCGCCGCCCGCCTGCCGCAGTATGGCTGGGAGCGCAACGCCGGCTACGCCACGGCGGCGCATCGCGTGGCACTCGGCGCGGTGGGCCCGAGCCGGCATCATCGCGTGGGCTTCGGGCTGGTGCGTCGACTCTCGTCTGTCGCCGCCACGCCGCTGGAGCAGCCCGCGTGCTGACCGACGGCTGAGAACTGCGCAGACGGTGGAGCTCCCGCTCGATCAGGTGCTGCTCGGCGACTGCGTCGAGCTGATGCGCATGCTGCCGTCGGCCTCGATCGACTGCGTGTTCGCCGATCCGCCCTACAACCTGCAGCTCCGCGGCGAGCTGCGCCGTCCCGACGACAGCCTGGTCGACGGCGTGGACGATGACTGGGACCGCTTCGGCGACTTCGCCGAGTATGACCGTTTCACCCGCGCCTGGCTCACCGAGACGCGTCGGCTGCTGCGCAAGGACGGCACGCTGTGGGTGATCGGCTCCTACCACAACATCTTCCGCATCGGCGCGATCCTGCAGGATCTCGGCTTCTGGATCCTCAACGACGTGATCTGGCGCAAGTCCAACCCGATGCCGAACTTCCGCGGCCGCCGCTTCACCAACGCGCACGAGACCATGATCTGGGCGGCGCGCGGCCGCGACAGCCGCTACCGCTTCAACTACCAGGCGATGAGGGCGCTCAACGACGATTTGCAGATGCGCAGCGACTGGCTGCTGCCGCTCTGCACCGGCCCGGAACGGCTGCGCAACCGGCACGGGCTGAAGCTGCATCCGACGCAGAAGCCGGAATCGCTGCTGCACCGGGTGCTGCTCGCCAGCACCGGCATCGACGACATCGTGCTCGACCCGTTCGCCGGCACCGGGACCACGCCGGCGGTGGCGCGGCGGCTGCGTCGGCACTTCATCGGCATCGAGCGTCACCCCGACTACGTCGAGGCGGCGATCGGCCGGGTGCGGCGCGAGCGCCCGCTTCCGGCCGCCAGCGTCATGACCACCGCCGGCCGGCGCGAGGTGCCGCGCATCCCGTTCGGCAACCTAGTCGAGCGCGGGCTGATTCGTGCCGGCACCATCCTGACCGACCGCCAGCGACGGGTCAGCGCCACCATCTCGCCGGACGGCAGCCTGGTCGCCGGGGCGGTGCGCGGCTCGATCCACAAGGTCGGCGCCGCCCTGACCCAGGCACCGTCGTGCAACGGCTGGACCTTCTGGCACTTCGAGCAGGACGGCGCGCTGCTGGCGCTTGACGTGCTGCGCAGCCGCGTGCTGGCGCAGGACCAGGACGCGTCGGCGGACGCGGCCCCAGACAGATCGGGGCGATGATCTCGCATCGCGACACCTCCAGAGCAGGGCGGCACGGCATGGACAAGGACGAACTCACCCGTTGGGCGCTGTCGAGCGGCTGGCAGCTGCTCGCCGGCGCGCCGAGCCTCACCAAGCCGTCGGCGCCGCGCGAGGCCATCGTGCGCATGGTGTTCAAGGCGACCGTGGTCAGCCTGGAGGTCAAGAAGCCGGCCGGGAAATGGGAGAAGGTCGCGAGCGAGAGCTACGGCAAGATCCGCCAGGATCCCGACACCGGCGTGCCGCAGGGTCTCGGCTTCGAGAAGATCCCGAGCTTCTCGATGCTGATGCAGGACAACCGCGACCGGCAGGTGTTCGCCGGCATGGGTGGTGCGCCGAAGCGCTGAAGCCGCGGCTCAGCCGGCGTCCGCCTCGAAGCAGGCATCCACCATCGCCGGCGTCACCTCGGCCAGCCGCACCGGCGACCAGCGCGGCGCGCGGTCCTTGTCGATCAGCTGCGCGCGCACCCCCTCGACGAAATCGGGCTGCCGGGTCAGAGCGCGCGCCAGCCGCAGTTCCTGCGCCAGACAGGCCGCGAGGTCCGGCAGTCCGGCCGCGGTGCGGATCGAGCGCAGCGTCACCTTCAGCGCCATCGGCGAGCGGGCGACGAGATCGGCGTGGTCCGCGACCGCCTGCGGCTCCGGCCGCGCCCGCAGGGCGGCCAGGATCGCTTCGACGCTGTCGCCGGCGTAGGCGAGGTCGATCCAGCTGCGCTGCGCCGCCAGCGCCGGCCGCGGCGCGGCCGCGGCCACCGCCTCGATCGCCTGCTCCGGGGC
>CAXTOC010000350.1:0-2573 GCA_964245725.1 uncultured Acetobacteraceae bacterium
TGCAGATCCACGCCGACACCGCCGGCCTGCCGGTGGTGGTGCCGGAGGTGGCGGAGGCGCCCTCGCTGGGCGCGGCGGTGCTGGCGGCGCACGCCGCGGGCCACTTCGCCAGCATCGACGAGGGCATACGCGCGATGGTGCGTCCGGGGCGGCGCATCGAGCCCGATCCCGCCCGCGTCGCGCGCTACGAGGCGATCTACCGGCGCCATGCCGGCCTCTACCCGGCGCTCAGGCCGCTGCGCGAGGTGACGGCGTGAGCGGCCTGAGCAACACGCCGCTGGCATCCCTCTACCGCACCATGCGGCGCATACCCTCCTTCGAGGAGCGCGTCGCCGAGCTGTACGCGCGCGGCCTGTCGGCTGGCTCGATGCTGCACCTGTCGATCGGCGAGGAGGCCGCGGCCGCCGGCGTCGGTGCCGCGATGCGGCCGCAGGACAGCTTCACCACGCATCATCGCGGCCACGGCATCTTCCTGGCGCGCGGCGCCGATCCGGCCCGGATGATGGCGGAGATCGGCGGCAAGGACGCCGGCTACTGTCGCGGCAAGGGCGGCTCGATGCACATCGCCGACATGGCGCTCGGCCATCTCGGCGCGAATGCCATCGTCGGCGGCGGCATCCCGCACGTGGTCGGCGCCGGGCTCAGCTACAAGCGGACCGGGAGCGATGCGATCTCGGTCGCGTTCTTCGGCGACGGCGCGATGCAGCAGGGCGTGCTGTACGAGAGCATGAACATGGCTGCACTGTGGGACCTGCCGGTGCTGTTCGTGTGCATCAACAACCAGTACGGCATGGGCACGCGCATCGACCGCGCCACCCGCTCGATCGAGTTCGACCGCCGCGCCGAAGCGTTCGGGCTGGCCGCCGACATGGTCGACGGCGAGGACGTCGAGGCGGTGTTCCAGGCCGCCCAGGCGCTGGCCGACGGCGCGCGGGCCGGCAGGCCGGGCTTCATGTCGATCTCCTGCTTCCGCTTCTTCGGCCATGGCCGCATGGACAAGAGCCCCTACCGCACCGCCGACGAGGAGGAGGTCGGGCGCCGTCGCGATCCGGTGGCGCGCGCGCGCGACGCGCTGCTGGGCAGCGGCCAGCTCGACGCGCAGGCGCTGGACGCGCTGGACGGCGAGATCGCGCGCGAGATGGACGCCACCATCGACTTCACCGCCGACGCGGCGGCGCCGCCGGATGCGAGCATGTTCCGCGACGTGTTCGGCCCGGACCAGCCGGAACCCGAGCCGCTGCGCCGCCGCCTCGACCGCATCCTGGCCTCGGAGTGAGCGCCATGGCGGATGCGACCGAGATCACCTACCGCGACGCGCTGCGCCTGGCGCTGCGCGACGCCATGCGCGCCGACGACAGCGTCGTGGTCATCGGCGAGGAGGTGGGCGCCTACGGCGGCGCCTACGGCGTCACCAAGGACCTGATCACCGAGTTCGGCGCCGGGCGGCTGATCGCCACCCCGATCAGCGAGCCGGCCATCATCGGCGTGGCGGTGGGTGCGGCGATGACCGGGCTGCGGCCGGTCGCCGAGCTGATGTACGTCGACTTCCTTGGCCTGGTGATGGACCAGCTCGCCAACCAGGCGGCCAAGATACGCTACATGTTCGGCGGCCAGATCGGCGTGCCGATGGTGCTGCGTACCCAGGGCGGCACCGGGCGCTCCGCCGGCGCGCAGCACTCGCAGAGCCTGGAGGGCTGGGTGATGCACACCCCCGGCCTGCGCCTGGCGATGCCGGCGACCGCCTCGGACGCCTACCACCTGCTGCGCCACAGCCTGACCCTGCCCGACCCGGTGGTGTTCATCGAGCACAAGTCGCTCTACACCCGAAAGGAGGTCGCCGACCTGGAGACCGCGGGGGCACCCTGGGGCCAGGCGATCGTGCGCCGTTCCGGTACGGACGCGACGCTCGTGACCTACTCGCGCATGGTGCACGTGGCGCTGGCCGCCGCCGAGCTGCTGGCCGCGGACGACATCGCGCTCGAGGTGATCGACCTGCGCACGCTCAACCCGCTGGACATGGACAGCGTGGCCGCCTCGGTGCAGCGCACCGGACGGGCGCTCGCGGTGAGCGAGGGGCCGCTGACCGCGGGTGTCGCCGCCGAGCTGGCGGCGCGCATCTCCGAGGAGTGCTTCGACTTCCTGGAGGACCCGGTGGTGCGCATCGCCGGCGAGGACATCCCGATCCCGGTGGCGCCGGCGCTGGAGGGTGCGAGCATCCCCACCGCCGAGCTGATCGCGGACACGGTGCGCCGGATGCTGCGCCGATGACCGCCGTGCTGGCGCTGCCGCGATGATCAGCGAGCTGACGCTGCCGCGTCTGGGCGAGACCATGGAGACCGGCCGAGTGGCGGCCTGGCTGAAGCAGCCCGGCGAGCGCTTCCGCCGCGGCGAGACGCTGGTGGAGATCGAGAGCGACAAGACCGTCGTCGAGATGCCGGCGCTGGCAGACGGCGTGCTGACCGAGATCGTGGTGCAGGCCGGCCGCGACGCCGACGTCGGCGCGGTGTTGTGCCGCTACGAGGACGGGCGCGAGGCCGCGGCACCCGAGGCGGCACCCGGGGGAGCACCCGAGG
>CAXTOC010000351.1:0-275 GCA_964245725.1 uncultured Acetobacteraceae bacterium
GCACCGGGCGCAGCTCGACGAGCTCGAGCGCGACCGCGCCGACGGGCTGATCGCCGACAGCGAGCACGCCACCGCCCGGCTGGAGATCCAGCGTCGGCTGCTGGCAGAGGCCGATCGCACGGCCGAGGCAGGCCGGATCGGCTCGCGCGCGCCGGTGCTGGCGACGCTCGGGCTGCTGCCGCTGGCGGCGGTCGGCCTCTACCTGATCGGCGGCCATCCCGGCCTGCCGGCGCAGCCGCTGGCGATGCGCCTGCAGCAGGCGGATTCGGGCGGCG
>CAXTOC010000351.1:285-2572 GCA_964245725.1 uncultured Acetobacteraceae bacterium
ATGCAGCTGCTGAAGACCCGGCTGGCAGCGCTGCCGCCGGGCTCGCCGCAGGCGCACGAGGGCTACATCCTGCTCGGCCAGGCGGAGGCGGCGCAGGGCGACTGGCCCGAGGCGGCGCTCGCCTGGCGGCGGGCGCTGCAGGACGGCTTCGAGCCGACGCTCGCGGTGCGTACCGCGGAAGCGCAGGTGCGCGCCGACGGCGGCGTCAGTCCCGACAGCGCCGCGCTGTTCCGCCAGGCGCTGGACCGGGGGCCGAGGAACGCGCCCTGGCGGCTGCTCGCCGAGCAGCGGGTGGCGCAGTCGGAACACCATTGAGGGAGCGACACGCGAGGGACCCCGGCGGCCCGGTCGGCCGGGTCCGGCCTCACTCGACAGCCGCTGCCAATGCGCCAATATGGACCCGCTCGCCTCTCGGAGGAAAAGCATGTCCGACAACCAGCCGGGACAACCGGTCGCGGCCTCGAACCTCATCAACGTGCCCCGCCTGATCACCGCCTACTTCGCCGGCAGGCCGGACGCATCGATCCCCACCGAGCGGGTGGCGTTCGGCACCTCGGGGCATCGCGGCACCGCCGGCCAGAACAGCTTCAACGAGCTGCACATCCTGGCGATCAGCCAGGCGATCTGCATGTACCGGCACGAGGCGGGGATCGACGGCCCGCTGTTCCTCGGCCGCGACACCCACGCCCTGTCCGAGCCCGCCTTCGTCAGCGCGCTCGAGGTGTTCGCCGCCCACGGCGTGCCGGTGATGGTCGATGCGCAGGACGGCTACACGCCGACGCCGGTCGTCAGCCATGCCATCCTGACCTACAACCGCGGCCGGATCGACGGCTTCGCCGACGGGGTGCTGATCACGCCGTCGCACAACCCGCCCGAGGATGGCGGCTTCAAGTACAACCCGCCGCACGGCGGGCCGGCCGGATCGGAGGTCACTGACTGGATCGAGCGGATGGCGAACCGCATCCTTGCCGAGGGTCGCGAGATCCGCCGCCTGAGCTATGCCGCCGCGCGCGGCTCCGGCCTGGTGCGGCCGCACGACTACGTCGCCGCCTACGTGGGCGACCTCGACGCGGTGGTCGACATGCAGGCAATCGCCGCCAGCGGGCTGCGCATCGGCATCGATCCGCTGGGCGGTGCGGCGATACGCTACTGGGAGCCGCTGGTCGCGCGCTACGGCCTGCAGGCGACGGTGGTCAACCAGCTGGTCGATCCGACCTTCCGCTTCATGACCGCGGACTGGGACGGCAAGATACGCATGGACTGCTCCTCGGCCTACGCGATGGCCGGGCTGATCGGCGCGTGCGCGCAGTTCGACGTCGCCTTCGCCAACGATCCCGACGCCGACCGGCACGGCATCGTCACCCGCTCGGGCGGGCTGATGAACCCCAACCACTACCTGACGGCGGCGATCGAGTACCTGTTCACGCACCGACCGGGCTGGAGCCCGCGGGCGGGGATCGGCAAGACCATCGTGTCGTCGAGCAGCATCGACCGCATCGCCGCCCGGCTGGAGCGACGCCTGGTCGAGGTGCCGGTCGGCTTCAAGTGGTTCGTCGAAGGGCTGACCGACGGCTCGCTCGGGTTCGGCGGCGAGGAGAGCGCCGGCGCCTCGTTCCTGCGTCGCGACGGCTCGGTGTGGTCGACCGACAAGGACGGGCTGATCCTGGGGCTGCTCGCCGCCGAGATGACCGCGGTGACCGGCCAGGATCCGGCGCAGCGCTACGCGGCCCTGAGCGAGACCCTGGGCGCGCCGGCCTACGCGCGGATCGACGCGCCGGCCACGCCGGCGCAGAAGAAGCTGCTGAAGAGCCTAAGGCCGGAGCAGGTCAGCGCGGACCGGCTCGCCGGCGCGCCGATCCTGCAGCGCCTGACCGCCGCACCCGGCAACCAGCAGCCGTTCGGCGGCCTGAAGATCGTCAGCGAGCAGGGATGGTTCGCGGCCCGGCCGTCGGGAACCGAGGACGTCTACAAGATCTACGCCGAGAGCTTCCTCGGCGACGCGCATCTCCGGCAGATCCAGCAGGAGGCCCAGGCGATCGTGGCGCAGACTTTCGAGGCGGCCGGCCTGTAGAAGAAGACACGCAAACCAGGGAGGAAACAGATGGGCAAGCCGGACTTCAAGGCACGCTACGGCAACTTCATCGGCGGCGAGTGGGTCGAGCCGCTGCGTGGCCGCTACTTCGAGAATCCCTCGCCGGTGAACGGCCAGGTGCTGTGCGAGGTGGCGCGCTCCGACGCCTCGGACGTCGAGCGTGCGCTCGACGCCGCGCACGCTCGACGTCCGAGG